>CAZHBR010000029.1:4196-8344 GCA_964530755.1 uncultured Oscillospiraceae bacterium
CTCATTGATTATCAGACCCCAGCCTCCTTTCGCTCTGGCCTCAACATATTTTAAATAACGATCGGTAACGGTGCCATCATCTTCGCAATAAATGACTTCCATAGGACCGATAACCAGCCGGTTTTTTAATTTTAAATTACCGATGGTGATCGGAGCAAACAACTTGTTAAACATAAAAATCCCCTTCACTTTCATTATTATTTTGTGGCATTAAGTATTATTTGCATCGAATAAAAAAATATGTAAAATCAAGGAAGGATCATATGTTATTAGGGAAAATCTTTATTTCGTATATGCGCCGTATGAGAAATAGACGATCAGTTATTTTTATACTGCAGCCGCTTTGCAAGCATGCTCCAGTCCTCAATGAAGTATTTTGCTAAATTTGGACGTCTTCTTACTGCCAAAGGATGGTAGGAGATCATGCAGGGATACTCCATAAGGGTATGCCATGATCCCCTTTTGTTTTTAACTTTCATATCCTTATCACCAAACATTGTCCCGGTAACGACATCTCCCAGACAAACGATGTATCTTGGATCAGTTTTTTCTATTTGACTGATTAAAAACGGCATGCTGAAAGCCCTGGCCCTCTCTTTGTCATATTTGCGCAAGGGTCTGCATTTTAGCAGATACGTTAAATAGACATCCTCCTTATGCAGATTTACCTGATTCAGGGCAGCCTGCAATGTCTGCCGCGTCGGGCAGATAAATTCATTTCCGTCTTTATCTTCTCTGGCTCCCGGATTATCAAGAATAATAAAAATGGGCGCTTTGGGATTTCCTTCTCCCCAAATTACCCGGGACTTCGGCGTGCATGTTTCACACTTTTGATAAGCCTCGGCCTGCTCAGGCAACTTTTGCTCCGCCCAAATCACAGATTGAAAGCGTGAGTTCATCATTTCCTCCTTCACCATCGGCTTTAACTACTTTGCCCCTTTTGCAAAATATATTGCGCGATTATTGAAAAGGGCCCATATGCCCGGTCAGGATCTGGGACTTGAACAGAATCATTCAAAGCTCGGAGAAATGCTCCGCTTCTGAGACATTGTATGTAATGCGCGAAATGTTTCTGCGCTGTTTTCGTATATCTTTTTACGCCCTTTGTAATAATCTGCAGGGTGAAAAAAGTCCAGGAAAATGCTGCTACCCATTCGAAAGTATTCGGATTTCGGACTGCATTTTACAGAAAGTGCTTCTACTTTGCCGCTAAAGATCTTCTTTGCAAAATCAAAGACCTGCCTGCTGCCGCAAATCACAAGGTCCGCATTGATGTATTCAATCTCTTTGCGCAACACCTTAAGGGCTGTTTCGCTCTGCAAATAGCTGTTCAGCACTACCCAGCCGGTAGAAGCACCGCCCCATGTTTTCTTAAGGTTGACGATGGCGGTTTTGCTGAGATTTTTACGCAGTATGTCTTTATCGAACCGTCCGCCTGCCATATACTCTTCATATGTAACATCCTTGCCCGCTAAAGTATCATAGAAAATATCCAGCCACATACATATATTATAAAAAGTCTTATAAAATGAACGGCTGTCTCCCTTGTTGCCGGGCTTGTCATAGGCTTGCTGGTGTTGAAGCCACCCGCGATAGTCCCAATCATTATAGCTATCCGGGGCTTTTCCTCCGGCATCATTTCCATTTGTCTCTTTGAGCAAAAAGATGATCTTTTTTGGTTGTTTGTAAAAAACCGCCTCATCTATGATACCGTCAAAACATATTCCATTTTGTTTTTCACGGGTTGAGGCATCCGCCTGAAGCAATGCCTCCCGATTGCATATTAACAATTCCTTGATCTTCCCGTTTACTGACTTCATGTAAACACCTCTTTAGTTTTTTGCATGTATTCAAGCTTATGAGCGGGGGGCATGTCATGAAGTAATCGCTTAGCCCTCGACAGATCATGCACCGTGTTTCCCGCACCCGTTACTGAGAGGACAGCCGTCACACGATGGCTTTTTCCGGCAATGCTCCTTAGCGTTAATTACGATAAGGGCGTGGAAGTTATTATAAATTTCTGCTGTGTGCGGCAAGTTGGTCTCAAAGTGTGCTTTAATTCCGGCGTAGCCTTTGCCTGTCTTTATCTGATACCGGTCACAAAGCCGGACAGTATAAGCATCAACCACGAAGGTCGGGAATCCGAAAGCGTACAACAGCATCGAGTCAGCGGTCTCCGGCCCAATGCCCTTTATGGAAAGCAGTTCGTCTCGCAGTTTGGCAAACTGCTTCCCTTGGACAGTCGGCACATCGTACCCGTATCCGGCGTACCAGGCCGTGACGGCTTTGAGACAGTGCGCCTTCTGGTTGTAGAACCCTGACGGGCGGATTATTTTTGCGAGCTCCGCAAGATTGGCGTTCGCCACAATTTCAGGTGAAAGGTCCTCGCCGAAATTTGCAATTGCCTTCTCGACGTTTGACCACGCCGTGTTTTGGGTCAGCACTGCGCCGACCATCACCTCGTAGGGTGTCTTCGCAGGCCACCAATGCAGCTTGCCGTAACGGGCAAACAGCGTTTCGTATATGGATAACAGCTTATCGCTCATTGTAGCCTCCTTCTGATTGATAAATAGTCTGTCGGGTTTTATAAACAAAAATTGCTTTAAAGCCGCCGTCATACCTTCTTGCCTCTCATCTTTGGTGCCATTGTCAGAAAATCACCAAAGCACGTAGCAGCACCTGATAGATTTCTTTTAAAAATATCCTTTGAAATGGTTTATACGCCAACAGATATGGAGCTATCGCCGCTGCTAATGTTTTGCTTGCCAAGGAAAGATAGATACTATAGATGGTTAAAAACGCACTAGGAAGTGAAATTTCCGATGAAATCCTCGGCCAATCCGCTCCCTATTCTTTTTTTTGGCCAGCTGCGGTTGAACTTTGGAAGATGCTATTCCCCGATACCCTATCTGCCGCAGGTCCAATTTTGCTGCTTACAATAAAATATATCCGGATATATTTGGTAGTAATGTCAATGATATCGGCTAATTTTATAAGGGGGACTTGAACTCACACGCTTATGAAGGTGTTAACCCGATAAGCCTGCCTAAAGACTTTGTAATGCCAATTATGGATATCACCCTGTTTTAGTGGGCGATTTGAACTGTTATATCAATAATAGTGACAATTTTTTATCTTTTCTTAATTAGCCTAATAATCGTGAATACCGCCAACACGAAGACAGCACATGTTAACACAAAAGTTACCAACTTTAAATCCATACTAATTTCCTCTTTAAAATATCGGCAATAGATTTTATATTGTCCATATCAAAATCCCCTTTACTTTATTTTTTATCATAAAATAAAGTAATATCCTACCATAACGCAAAATGGATACCTTGATTTTCAATATCATGATATCCATTTTCGACGTTAGATTTGGTGCAGGCGAGAGGACTCGAACCTCCATGAAGTAACCCTCACACGGACCTGAACCGTGCGCGTCTGCCAATTCCGCCACGCCTGCGCGGCAAAAATAATTGTAGCATAAATGCTCTAAAAAAGCCATACTTAAATAATATTTTAATAGCGTGGGAGATTGAGCTGGAGCTTTCCTTCTTTTTATCGGATCAGCTTTTCATACAACGCCTCGATTTTACATCATGCTGTTTTGCAGAATGACCGCCTGTAAAACAAAGGCAGTCTGGTTGACGGTCGGTTGACAGCAGCGAGCCAATATTCTATTATTATTGTGACATAATAAACAAAAGATCGATAACCGAAATGGAGGGATAATAAATGAAATCGAAGACATGGCTAAGCATTTTGCTGTCAGTGATTCTAGTATTTACTCTTGCATCATGCGGACAGAAAGCCGATGGTGATGGGGATGAGGGTCCCGTTACCCTTACTGTAGTGAATTGGAAGGATTATGGATCTGACGATCCGGATTTCATGAGCAACTTTGAGGCAGAGAATAACTGCAAAATCGTTCATGTTTTTATGTCCAGCGAAGAGGAACTTCTGACAAAGCTGAAGACGGCCAAGGACGGTGAACTGGATGTCGTCTTGCCTAATTGCACGATACTGCCGTCGGCCATTGAAAATGATCTTCTTCTTGAATTGGATGCATCAAGATTATCCAATTTTGAAAACCTTTACGAGAGGTTTAAAACGCAGGAGGAATGCTTTAAGGATGGCATAATG
>CAZHBR010000029.1:8354-11479 GCA_964530755.1 uncultured Oscillospiraceae bacterium
ACGGCCGTCGCCTATAATACAAACGAAATGGCGGAGGCTCCGGAATCCATAGGCATACTTTTTGATCCGGCATATTCCGGGAAAATATCTATTAGGGATGACTATAACGATGCAGTGATGCTAGCTGCCATCGTGACAGGTCAGGATCCCAACAATCCCTCAGATCTTGAGGCTGTTAAGGCAAAGCTGATTGAGCAAAAGCCCTTGAATAAAACATACTGGAAAACAGGTGATGAATTTTCGAAGCTCTTTGCAGGCAATCAGATAAGCGTCGCTTTGATGTGGTCGGGACAGGCTGCATTTATGAAGCAGGAAGGTGAGCCGATCGGGTTTGTCATTCCTGAAGACGGTGCAATAGGCTGGGTGGATAACTGGGGGATTGCGAAGGGCTCTGCCAACGTAGACCTGGCATATAAATTTATTGACACGATGATCGGTGAGGATTTTCAGTTGGAATGGGCATCCAACGGCGGCCCTGCACCGGTTAACAGGATTGCCGGAGAGCAGGTGGATCCGGATTATGCTGCAGCTAGCGGAATGGATGAGGAATCACTTAATAGATTGTATTTTATGCAGTATCGCACCGATAAAGTTAAAAAGGAATGGAATGAGCTTTGGACTGAGGTTAAGGCACAGTAAAGCAATACTGAAAGTGCCGTCTTAATTACAGGCGGCGCTTTCTTTCTAAAAAGAGGAGAGTTAGTTGAGAAGCAGGAAAAAAATTCTGACTGTTCCCGGGGTCATGGTATTGATAGTGTTTGCAATCATACCGCTGTTCATAATGTTCTATTACAGCTTCCAAAGCGACAGCGGCGATCTTGGTGTTTCTATTGAAAATTATGTTCGATTCTTTTCAAAGGGCCTTTATATGAAGCTTACATACAGGACTATAATCAACAGCCTTGCAGTTACAGCTATAAGCCTTATTATTTCCTATCCTTTAGCCTATTTTATGGCAAAGCGGTTTAAGGGAATGAAAAATGTTTTAATGGTCCTGATAATTATTCCTTTTTTTACAAATCAGCTTGTAAGAGTGTACAGCTGGTTGATATTTCTTCAAGATGGCGGAGTCCTGAACGGATTTCTTTGCGGGGCCGGTCTTGTACATGAAAACATAGGTATTCTGTTTACGCGGGTTGCTGTGATAATAGGTCTTGTACATGCTTTTTTCCCATATATGGTTGTAACGATTTACCTTGCTCTTGAAAGGGTGGACAATTCTCTGTTGGAGGCAAGCCGTTCACTGGGAGCAACGGGATTTGATACATTTAAACGAATAGTGCTTCCTTTGTCCATGCCAGGTGTCATCACCGGTATAATGATAGTTTTCGTTCCCTGCCTTGGAACCTTTGTTGAACCCAGAATTCTTGGCGGAGTCAACGGAACTGTTATCGGAACTGTTATTGAGGATCAATTTTTTGAAATATTTGGATGGAATTTTGGTGCGGCGATCGCCTTTATTCTGTTTGCGCTTGTCGTGGCAAGCATGGCCGGCCTGAGTCATATGGGCAGGAGGTACGAAAGCGTATGAAAAGAACCTTTTTCGGCAACATAATACCGATTTTATACGCGCTTCTGGCCCTCGTATTTCTTTATACGCCTATAGTCGTGCTGATGATTATGGGGTTTAACGAATCAAGATACAATACGCTTCCATTTTCGTTCAGCTTGAAATGGTACGCTGCATTGGCGGAGAATCAGGTGCTTCAAAAAGCGGCGGTTAATTCCCTGGGCTTAGCCGCTGTGACAGCGATGATATGCGTCATTTTAGCCACATGCTTTGCGCTTGGCATGAAAACCTTAGGCAAGACAGCGGCGGGTCTGTCAAGGAATCTGATAATGATGCCGATGAGCATACCCTGGTTGATTCTGGCTTTATCCATGCTTTTGTTTATCCGGTTTCTTAATATGGATAAAAGTATGTTTTTCGTAATTGCCGGACATGTTGTTATTTCCCTGCCTTATGCGATGTTGGCGCTTCAGGCGAGAATTCAGGTTCTGGATCCCCTTTTGGAGGAGATGAGTGAATCGCTTGGGGCCGGTCCCTTAACAACATTTCGGAGAATTACGCTGCCTGTTCTTGTTCCCGCAATTGCAGCGGGGGGATTTTTGGCTTTCATGATAAGCTTTGATAATTTCGCTATCAGCTATTTCTTAATGCCCGTTGGCACTTCGACACTGCCAATTGAAATACAATCTTCAATTAAATTTGGATTTACACCTGAAATCAACGCAATTTCTACAGTGATAATCGGTGTTTCACTTGTCTGTCTTGCTGCGGCGGGACTGATAATGAGATCAAGTCTGGAACACATGCTTTGGGGAAAAAGAAAAAATGGCTGATGTAAGACTGTGCAATTTGACGAAAAGCTTTGGGGATAACGTAGTTGTGGATCACGTAAATATGGATATTCCCAACGGGATGCTTGTTTCCATTTTAGGTCCTTCGGGATGTGGCAAGACCACTTTGCTCAGGCTGATTGCAGGGTTTGAGACCCCCGACGAAGGGGACATTCTGTTTGATGGAAAAAGTGTTACAGGAATCCCTCCAAGGAAAAGAAACATAGGCATGGTTTTTCAAAGTTATGCGCTTTTCCCTCATATGACAGTTGAAGAAAATGTGTCGTACGGACTTAAACAAAGAAGGCTGAGCAATGCTAAAATTAAAGATAAAGTTGACCGGGTTTTAGAAACAGTTCACATGACGCAGTATCGAAAAAGAAAACCCAGACAGCTTTCGGGAGGGCAGCAGCAAAGGGTGGCACTGGCAAGGGCTTTGGCCATATCCCCCAAGCTTCTTTTGTTGGATGAAAGTCTTTCTGCTTTAGATAAAAAGCTTCGCGTCGAGATGCAAATAGAGCTAAGGCGCATATTAGAAGAGAGCCGGGTGACTACGTTTTTTGTCACCCATGATCAAGAGGAAGCCATGACTTTATCCGATTATATTGTAGTGATGAATGCCGGTGTCATCGAACAGATGGGCACACCGGAGGAGGTCTACTACCACCCGAGCAGCGAGTTCGTGGCGGACTTCATTGGCGAGGTCAACTTCCTCGAAGGCGACGTCACGGCCACCGACGGCGCGACCTGCACGCTGAACATCGCAGGCCGCCCCGTGCGGGTGG
>CAZHBR010000030.1:0-1887 GCA_964530755.1 uncultured Oscillospiraceae bacterium
CATCGATGAGGAGGGTTTTTTGACCGTGGAAAGGGAATTGATCGGACAGGGCTGTCAATCTGTCATCCTTGGTTGTACCGAGCTTTCGGTGTTTAATGATAATTGCCGCCTGCTAGGCCATTACATAGATGCTTTAGAGGTGCTGGCGGAAAAATCCGTTTCAGCCTGCGGTAAAACCGTGAATAAAAATAGAGGATGGCGATGAAATGGGCAAAGATATATACACCGTTAAAGATTATTTTGAACTGCTGAACGGATACGGGCTTGTCGAATTCTTTATCTTAAATGAAAAAGATCTGGCCGTGCAGATAGAAGATCTCTCATACGATTCAAAGAACATAGATTCCGGAGGACTCTTCATATGCAAAGGTTCGCGTTTTAAAAAGGACTATCTTCATGAAGCCGCCGATTCAGGCGCTGTTTGCTTCGTAAGCGAAAAGGATTATTTGAATGAGGATGCGGAATTTCCGCGTATAATTGTAAGCGACATACGCAAAACCATGGCAGTTTTAAGCAACCTCTTTTACGGGGAGGCGCAAAAAGAACTTAAATTAATAGGCATAACGGGGACAAAGGGTAAATCCACCACCACTTATTACATTAAATATATACTGGATCATTTTTTAGGCAGGCAGAATAAGCCTAAAAGCGCAATAATTTCCGGAATCGATGTAGAGGACGGAGTTTTATCTTTTGAGGCACATCTGACGACCCCCGAAGCCCCAATACTGCATAAACACTTTAGAAATGCTGTGGACAGCGGGATAGAATACCTGGAGATGGAGGTGTCCAGTCAGGCGCTAAAATTTCACAGGACTTTCGGGGTCACCTACGATGTGGCCTGCTTCCTTAATATTGAGGAGGATCATATAAGTCCTATCGAACACTCCGATTTCGATGATTATCTTGATGCAAAGCTGTTGCTGATGAAACAGTGTAAAATCGCTTGTATCAACATAGAGGCCAATCATTCAAGCGAGGCCTGCGATATAGCCGCACAGCACGCTGAAAAAATTGTCACCTTCGGCCTGGATGAAAGAGCAGATATATATGCTCACCGGATAGTTAAAGAGGAAGATGATATTCGATTTACGGTAAAAGCCCCTCTGTTTGAACATGAGTTCCGTCTGTCGATGCCGGGACTGTTCAATGTAGAGAATGCTTTGGCTGCAATTGCCGCCTGCCATTCTTTAAATATCCCTTTAGAATCAATATTTCAAGGACTTTGGAAGGCCAGAGTGCCCGGTCGCATGGAAACGTATTGGGGTAAGCGCAGCGGGACATTGGTTATAGTTGATTATGCTCATAACCGATTGAGCTTTGATCGGCTTTTTACCTCGACTATAAGGGAGTTTCCGGATCGCAGGATTACCGCCGTATTTGGGTGCCCTGGCAGTAAGGCATTAGCAAGGAGAAGGGAACTGGCGGAAATTGCAGGTCGATATGCAAAAAAAATACTCATAACAGAAGAGGATCCCGGTGAAGAATCGGTACAAGAAATAAGCAAAGAGATTGCACGCCATGCAGCAAAGACCGGCTGTCCCTATGAAATCATCAACGACAGGGAGTCTGCCATTAAAAAGGCCATATATGATGCTGATGAAAAAACTGTGATCCTTTTGACGGGCAAAGGCAGGGAAACGAGACAAAAACGCGGTACAAAATATGTCGATTGCCCTTCTGATGTTGACTATGTGCTCAAATATTTAAAATAACGCGTCATTGCGTCATTATTCCTCGCTTGGGATATCCTCATCGATTACAGGCAAAGTTCTGTGAATGAAGCCATCATCAAATTCATCCTCTTCTTCAAAGTAATCGTAAGGATAATTTTTAAGTTCATTTTGTTCGCAATGAATATACATAGCGTACTCGTCCATCGGATAA
>CAZHBR010000030.1:1897-10714 GCA_964530755.1 uncultured Oscillospiraceae bacterium
ATACAACGCGCAAAATCATAGCTGTATGAATCCTCTCCCAATTGCTCCAACCTGTTTAAGGTGAGCGCCTCTAATATCGGCAATTCATAAGCACAGCCGTCTTTATCTTTTTTGCAATGTACTTCGGAATCAAAGGTATACCAGTTTCTGAACCTGAACAGCTCCTCTGCGAAGGCATATCTGTCTTTTCCGGGATCTTTTGTCGCCAGCCCCTTAAGACACTGCCATATGGTTGATACCAGGATGTAGAAATCGGCAGCCTCATCTGGGATTCCCTTTAATACATCTTCGAAATAGCAGTCTATCAGGCCGGTCAAGATATTCGTATCCGTGTGATTGAAGATTATTTGAAAGGCATCAAAGGATATATCTTCCTCGCATTCAATGAGTTCAGCAAAGTGTTCAAAATATTCAAGTTCCCTTGGGGAATCAATTTCCAGCAGTTCTAGAGTTTCTTCAATGTTCATCAGTTTGCTCCTTATTTATATATATCCAGATCAAGATTTTTAAATGCAACTTTGAAGTTTGACATTAAAAATATTCGGTTGATCATGTTTACAAAATTTTCGGACAGATCACTCGCATAAAATGTGTTTTCAAATTCAGGCGCTTCAGCCAAAAGCCGTTTATCTGTCAACTCACTTTTGATGCTGCCCACGATTTCCTCCGACGGATTTATAATGCGAAGGCCGGGATAGAGCTTTTTTATGTTGGGCCTGATCAGCGGATAGTGTGTGCAGCCGAGGACCAATGTGTCTATACGGTGATAGGCGATAAAATTGTCCAGATAGTATTTTATGGACAGATCCATTATATCATTCTCTATAATTCCTTCTTCAATAAGGGAAACCAGGGCGGGGCAGGCTGCTGAATGGATTTTAAGATCAGGACTGAGTTCTCCTATAATAGAGTCATATGCACGGCTCTTTATGGTGGCTTTTGTTCCGATTATTCCGATGCTGTTTTCAGCATCACAGCTTTTTGCGATCGTTTCGGCTGCAGGTTTGATGATGCCTATTATCGGCATGCCCGGGTAACGGTCGGCTAAATTCTCCATATTTATGGAGCTGACCGTGTTGCAGGCGATTATGATCATCTTTACGTCCATCTGCACAAGAAAATCAGCTATTTGAGCTGAAAAGGCCTTGATGGTCGAGGGCGCCTTGGAGCCGTAGGGTGTTCTTGCCGTATCTCCGAAATAAATGATTCTTTCGTTTGGCAATTCTTTCATAAGATATGATATACAGGTGAGTCCACCCAGCCCCGAATCGAAAACCCCTATAGGTCTATTATCCATATGACGCGCTTTCCTTTCTATAGTACCATTTTAATATGCGGGGTGATTATTTATTCCCTCCGGATTCAAATTGAGGTTGATTTTTGCTGCCGCATCACGGCGCAGTTCATATTAGTCTACCAAAAAAGTGGAGTCGTTACAATTTAATTGTGGTATAATAATCGCACAAAGCGGATAAATTTTTTCGGGAATATAGGAGATGTGTTAATGGGCGACAAAGTAAAAACCAGAGATCAGACGGATCCAAAATATAAGTGGAATATAGAAGCGATGTATGCGAACAAGCAAAAATGGCAAAAAGATTACACAAAAGCCATGGAGCTGTCTGAAGCATTCACCGGCTATTCCGGTAAGCTTGGTAAAAGCGCTGACATTTTATTTTCAGCCCTTTCAGAAAGGGATGAGCTTTGGAAAACCGTTGAAAGGGTTTATGTATATGCCAGAATGAAAAAGGATGAGGACACGGGGTTATCGGAGTACCAGGCTATGTGTGATAAGGCAAAATCTTTAATAGCCGGGGTTTCTTCACAAACTTCTTTTTTTACGCCCGAATTGCTGGGTTTGCCGGAGAAATGGCTGCTTGACTGCGTTCGAAATGATGCCAGATTCTCTATTTATGAGCATAGCATAAAAGATATGCTTAGGCTCAAGCCTCATGTGCTTAGCCATGCGGAAGAGGCCCTCATCGCACAATTCGGAGAATTGGCATCTGTCACCAATGATGTTTTTAGTATGATAAACAATGCCGATATGAAATTCGGTAAAGTTACAGATGAAAGGGGGCAATCTGTAGAGCTGACTCACGGTCGCTATATAGGTCTTATGGAGTCTGCGAACAGGGATGTCAGGAAAGAAGTCTTTAAGTGCATGTACAAGGCTTATGAAGAAAGAAAAAACACTCTTGCAACAAATTACAATTACAATACCAAGACCGACATTATCAATGCCCGGATTAGAAGATATCCTTCCTCTTTGGATGCAGCACTGTCCGGCGATAACGTGCCTTTAAACGTATACAAAAATCTGATAGAAGCGGTCAACAAAAGGCTTTCGCTGATACATCGCTATGTAGAAATAAGGAAGAGGGCATTGAAGCTGGACCGGGTGCACATGTACGATCTTTACACGTCTTTAGTGCTGATACCTGATGAAAGGATCAGCTATGAGGAGGCTCTGGCGATAATGGAGGATGCCCTTGCCCCTCTCGGGGAGGATTATATCCGGGATATGAAAAAAGGGATTTCAGCCGGTTGGATCGATGTATTTGAAAACCGGGGGAAAACCAGCGGGGCCTACTCCTACGGAAGTTATGACAGCATGCCTTATATTCTTTTGAATTATAATTATCGTCTGAAGGACGTGTTTACCATAGTGCATGAGATGGGCCATTCTATGCATTCTTTTTACAGCAGAAGGGAGCAGCCTTTCATTTACGGTGGCCATTCAATTTTTACCGCAGAGGTTGCGTCAACTGTAAATGAAAACCTGTTGCTTCATAGCCTGCTTGAAAGAGAAAGGGATCCTGCCAGGCGTAAATATCTGCTGAACCTTCATATTGAGGAATTCAGAGGCACATTATTCCGTCAGACCATGTTTGCGGAGTTTGAAATGATGACCCATGAAGCGGCGGAAAAAGGGGAGGTGCTGACACAGGAATGGCTGTGTGAGCATTATTTAGAGCTCAATCGCAAATATTTCGGGCCTGCCATCGTCTATGATCCTCTGATAGCTTTTGAATGGGCAAGAATTCCTCATTTCTACAATGCCTTCTATGTCTATAAGTATGCGACAGGATATTCCGCGGCTGTGGCTTTATCTGACGGTATATTGAAGGGGGGAGAAGAGAAGAGGGATGCGTATCTTTCCTTTTTAGGCTCGGGCGAATCGGATTACCCCATCAATCTGCTTAAAAAAGCAGGTGTGGATATGGGCAGTCCTGATCCGATAGATAGAGCGCTTAACTCATTCGAAAAACTGATAGATGAAATGGATCAAATGATCGTATAGGAAGGAGTTTTTTTATGGATGGCCGCCTTATAAATATTTTTGCCAATGAAGATGATTATTCTGAAAAGACCAGAAGATTACTGCGCCGAAAGCTGCAGCAAAGCGGGTTTTTGGTGCCAAAAACTTTCTCTTCCGATGCCGAGTTGATTGTCAGCATAGGCGGCGACGGGGCCTTTCTTAAAACTCTTCACAAATATAATTTTCCTGAAATCCCCTTTTTAGGTATTAACACCGGGCATTTGGGATTTTTTCAGGAGCTTCATCCCGATGATCTGGATTCCTTCGTCTTCTGGTATAAGCAGGGCCGCTATGTAATCCAGGAATTAAAGACTGTTAAGGCGGCGGTAAGCGTAAAGGGAGGCGATGTTCACGAGTATTTAGGTCTTAACGAGATCATCATTAAGGGGGTGGCGTCCCGCTCAATACATTTAAATATCTCCATAGGGGAAAGCTTTATTGAGCGATTCAGCGGCGACGGCATATTGGTATCTACTCCTGCAGGAAGTACTGCATACAACTATTCCCTGGGAGGCAGCATTGTCGATCCCAGGTTGACGATACTGCAGATCACGCCCATAGCGCCTATGAATACCACCGCATACCGTTCGTTTATATCCAGTGTGGTTTTGCCTCAAGAGCTCTTTGTGCTGATACATCCGGAAACCAACGAAAACCAGGGTCTATTGATTGTGGCTGATGGAATGGAACACAGACATGAAAGTATAGAGGAAATCAATTTGCAATTTTCAGATGTGGTGGTGAAGCTTATGCGCTTTGAAAATTACGATTTTTGGACCAAAGTAAAGACTAAATTCCTGTAATGGCGGTATGAATATATGAAACGAAAAGCTGATGACCTCAATTATATTCTTACGCCTTTGGATGAAGGGATGAGCATACGGGCCATCCTTAAAAATCGCCTTTGGATGTCCTCCAGATTAATGCGGAAGGTGAGAGATCAGAACAAGGTATTTATTAATGGAAATCCGGTCAGGATGAATGAAAAAGGCAAAGCTGGGGATTGCCTGACTGTCGGTATCCCTGATGAAATAAGCTGTTTTGATCCCGAACCTGTTCCTTTCAGCGTTATCTTTGAGGACGAACACCTGTTAATTATTAATAAGGAGGCAGGTTACGTCGTACACCCAACAAAAGGGCACCCTTCAAATACAGTAGCAAATGGAATCATGCATTACATGCTTTCCAAAGGAGATTCATATAAGATTCGCTTTATAAATCGTTTAGATATGCACACCTCGGGAATTCTGCTGATAGGAAAAAACTCGTATTGTCAGGAAAGTTTTACAAGGCAGGCACAAAAGGGGAGGGTTTTAAAGAAATATTCGGCTCTTGTAAAAGGATGGATGGAAAGTGAAGAAGGCGTAATCGATCTTCCCATCGGAAGGCCGGGCATGGACAGCATACAACGTAAAGTAACGGAAAAAGGCTATGATTCAGTCACCCGTTACAGGGTAATTAGGCGATTTGCGAAGCCCTATACCTTAATGGAATTGATCCTTGAAACCGGAAGGACCCATCAGATCCGCGTTCATATGGCTCATATCGGACATCCTGTGGCAGGTGATTCGCTTTATGGGCAAGAAGAATGTTTAATTTTGCGCCAGGCCCTTCATGCATCGCAGTTGGATTTCGACCATCCGGCTTCAGGGGACAGGATTTCCGTCAGCGCACCTTTGCCAAAGGACATGGAAAAAGTGATAAGGATGCTGATGTGATTTTTGCAATCATGCACTTATTTTATATTGTCGTCATATTATAAATGAGCAAATCCTATGAAGTGACATGGAGGTGTTTATAATTGGGAGACGATTTCAGGCATTGTGAACCTTATCGTGACGGCAGCGATTGCAAAAGGGATCCCAGGCGCCAAGATTGCTGCGATGTTTGTCCGCCTGACCCTTGTTGTGATCGCGAAGAGGAAAACGATTGGAGCAGCTGGTTACCTATATTGGTTATACTGTTTATTCTTAGCGGTGGATTCGGCTGGTTTGGCGGGGGAGGCAAAGGCGATTGTTACGGTGATGGAGAATCAGGGTCCGGCAGCTGGTTACTTATTATTTTAGTCATCTTTCTTCTGTGGCAGGGTCAGGGAGAAGGAAAAAAAGGAGGCTTTCTCGGAGGCTTGTTTTAATAAATGACACTTCTTTTTAGGAAGGGATGCCTCATGTTAACCCTTCCTTTTTCTTGACACTAAAGCCGGCTTAGGGTATAAATAGAAGATAATATTCATACGACAGTTTTGCTGTAATGGGTGTACCGATTGGATAAGAAAACGAAAAAGGATAGGGAACTGGGATTAATTTTTGCAATTTTGTGCGCCCTGATATGGGGAGTACTCCCCATATATTGGAAGTCCCTGGCACCTATTCCGTCTGTTTTGATCATGTTTTACAGGATGGTCCTGGCATGCGCGCTTGTATTTGTAATCAACCTTCGTGTTTATAAATGGAGAGGAATTTTAGAGCCGCTGCGAAAAAAAGGTGCGATATTGATATTTTTTATCGCTGGCCTGCTTATATCGACTAATTGGGGCCTTTACATCTTCATGGTCAATGCGGGTATGATAGTACAGACAAGCATAGGCTACTATTTAGAGCCTCTTGTAGTCTGTATTTTCGGGTATATATTTTTCCGGGAAAGATTTGAGCCCTACAAAGCTTTTGCTTTTGCATTTGCTGTTGCGGGTGTGGCGGTTATGCTGATATCCTACGGTGAAATACCCATGCTGGCCCTTGTTTTGGCTTTGACTTTTGCAGCCTATGCTGCACTTAAAAAGAAGCTTCAGGCTCCTGCTTTGCTGGCTTTGTTTTATGAGACAATTTTTTTGGTGCCGATCGCTTTGCCCGTGATATTTTACTTTGAATTTACAAATAAGGGCGCCTTTGCAAATGGAGAACCATATCAGATCGGTTTGCTGTTTTTTTCGGGATTTCTTACAGCACTTCCGCTATCGCTGTTTGCCATGGCAGCAAATCGCATCAATCTGATTACCTTGGGCATTACGGAATACATATCCCCTTCGATAGGCCTGATTTTGGGAATCTTTGTATATAACGAGCCTTTTGATCTGTATCAATTTATAGGGTTCTTCACCATATGGATCGGTTTGGCTATATTTACTACAGGAGGTATAATGGCAAACAGGAATGTAGAATCTCAAAGGGGGAAAATAACAATGACAGGAGATATCAGAAGGGTTACAGGGGGATCGGGGGGCGAGGCCCTTCTTATAATAGGTTCTGACAGAACCGCGGTATATGATACCGGGATGGCCTGGTGCGGAGACAAGCTCGCGGATAATATTAAAGGAGAATTAGGAGACAGACCCCTGGATTACGTGCTTCTTTCCCATACCCATTATGATCATGTGGGCGGTCTTCCGTTTTTGCGCATGCGATGGCCTGATCTGATCGCATACGGTTCTGGTTACGGAAAAAAGATTTTGGAGAAGCAAAGCGCTTTAGATACGATACGCAATCTATCGCAAGCAGCTGCAGGGCTGTTTTTGGACAAGAGCGCGGTATTGCCTGATTATAGCGATGATCATATGAAGATTGACCGCGCCGTGGGCGAGGGAGACAGGATTCATCTTGGGGATCGAACTGTCAGGGTCTTAGAAACAAAAGGCCACACCAATTGTTCCTTATCTTTTTACCTAGAGGAGGAAAGCATTTTGCTTCTGAGTGAAAGCACAGGTGTAATGACTGAAGGTAATAGGGTGCACGCATCCATATTAAGCAGCTATAAGGATGCAATGACATCTATTGAAAAATGCAGAAGCATTGGGGCAAAGCATTTATTCATTCCTCATTATCTTGAACTTCCAAAGGATCTGGCTTCGACATATTGGGACAGGGCGATTGAGTCCGCAAAAGAACTGAAGGATTTTGTTCTAGAAGGCCTGGAAAAGGGATTATCGGAGGATGAAATGCTTGAAAAGAGCATATCCTTATTTTGGGTGGGTGATGACTATCAGCCCCTTTTAGCCTTCATGGCCAATATGAAAGCTAAATTCAGGGTTATCGAGAGGGAATTCCGATTAAAATGAAACAGCCGTGCAGCTGATGCTGACGGCCATTTCCGCTCTCCCTTTTAACCTAACGTTTTGGTGAATAAGGGTGACTGGAAGAGGGTGGGCATGCGGGATGGTGTTGATGGGGTTTGCATGGCCTGCATTCTGCCCCTGCGCTTTCCTCTCCGTAAATCTGTTCAGGGAAGAGCTGCGGGAAATTCGTGCAGATGGCTGATACCTGAGGAGACAGCTGTGCAAAACCTGTTGATAAAACGCAAAGCTGAACCGGCACAATAATCTTTTTTTCGCATGTTATGCAAAGTGCTATAATCAAGTTCGCTTTGATTGTACCGTCAGGGCATACTGTCAGATCCCTTCCCATGTTGTTTGTAGCCAGCCTGGTTTCACATGCCGGGTTGCAAAATTCAGCAAATCTGGGCAGAAATGCGCTGTTTTCAACTGAGGGTATGCATAGTTCAAAAAAGTTTGTAAGAACCATAGGTGAGCATTCCTGAGCGATGTTTGAATTTGCGCAAACCGTGAAAGGCACATCGCGATCGTTTCTATCGCTTAAGATCAGATCCAGGCAGACCTGCACATCGCCTGTGACAGCTACATTTTGCGTCCCGAAGATGGGAGTTCCCTTTTCGTGACTGTCGCAATCGTCAGTATTTGCATATATGATGCGTTCCGAAAAGGTCCCATCGGGCCCTACAACGGTTAATTCTTCTCCCTTGCAGTCTTGAAGGAATGTGGCACCGGAGATTGTGGTGCTTATGTTTAGTCTTAAGTTACAGGGGTCTTCGACATTTTCCGGATTGAAGAATCTCTTGCATCGAATTGCAGCAACTCTTTTAAGCCTGTGACCCCTTGGGATCGCAGGGCAGAAAGCCTGGTTAGTGACGGTTTTCAAACCCTGAAGGTTGAAAAGCACGGCATCGTACACCTTTTGCACGAAAATCGGCTCTGAAACAACTTTATTCAGATTGCCGTCGAATTCACAAAGTGTATTTGCATTGCAGCAGTTTTCAAAGAGGTCCGGGGATGTTTGCCCGCCGAAACAACTCATATTGTTACCTCCTTTACAAGTCAAATAAGCATATTGTTTTCAAGGTCAGTATATTCAATGGGTAATGGTTGTGTTACAATGGGGAAGTTCACAATAGGAGGATAGGGATGTCGGCAAAAGTCGTTTTGGTAAATATAGAAATGGGTTATCCTTCAGCCGAAAAGGCACTGAGGGATATGATAAACAGGCTCAGCACCTGTAAGCGCCAGGGGGTTCGTGCCGTGATACTGGTTCACGGTTATGGATCCTCCGGTGCGGGGGGCAAGATAAAAACTGCAGTCAGAAGCAAACTGAAAGAACCGAGTCTTACGGGACTTGTAAGAAAATATTGCGGAGGCGAGGATTGGATCGCCAATAAAAAAGGGCTGCTTGATATATGCAGCCACTTAAAGAGCTTTGAGGCGCGGATTG
>CAZHBR010000030.1:10724-11477 GCA_964530755.1 uncultured Oscillospiraceae bacterium
AGGAAATCCGGGGGTAACGGTCGTTTTGCTGAAATAGGATACGTGCTATTCGTAATCCGAGATATCTTTGCTTTTTTTAAGCATGCCTTCAAATACATCCCAGATATCCTCGCTTGCCTGTGATAACTGCCAGCAGGCCGAGCCTGCCAGGTCGTGGCTGTTTAACAATTGAAGGCGGTTGGCTATGGATCTTGAATCTTCTACCCAGATTTTATCGGTGTAGGGACCGTTTGGATATGATATAAAATATTGTCTTTCCTTTTGAAGCCATACGGGAGAAAGTCCCTTTTCTTTGATCAAATTCTCTATGTAGGGCATTGTTGCGGAAGGATTTCTTATAACCTTACCGGCGCTGTCTACGACCCAGACTCTCGTGTATAAAGGTATGCCCATCAGAAGCTTTTTGGCGGGAACTTCTTTTAACGTGGCCTTTACAGCTTCCTCCACAAAGGGGTAAGAGGATACCGATCCGGCTACCGGGCTGCCACTGTAGTGCTCATCGTAAGTCATTACAGCAAGAAAGTCTACGTGTTTTGCTAAGGATTTTCTATCGTATTCAATAGTCCAGGGTTTAGGGATAAGAGTATCAATTGAAAGATTCAGGCCCTGCCTTTCTGTATAGGTTCTCATCAGGGCGGTGAAGGCCGTCAGGCCTGCGGCATCGCTGTCTTTTACCTGTTCGTAATCTATGTTTATCCCATCTACATCGTATAGGCAGGAATAAAAAAGAAACTGGGCTACGGATCGGTTTAA
>CAZHBR010000031.1:0-11339 GCA_964530755.1 uncultured Oscillospiraceae bacterium
GCAGAGGGATCTTAATTTTGCGATTGTCGATGAGGTGGACAGCATCCTTATTGATGAGGCGAGGACCCCTTTGATAATATCGGGGCAGGGAGATAAATCAACCGATTTGTATATAGTTGCCAATAAATACGTAGCTAATTTTACAAGAGACTTTGATTTTACAGTAGAGGAAAAAGAAAAAAGCGTTTCGCTGACGGAGCAGGGTGTAACAAAGTGCGAAAAACTGTTTAAAGTGGATAACTTTTCTGATCCGGAGAATATGGAAATCAACCACCACATCATGCAGGCTTTGAAGGCGCATAATCTAATGAAGCGGGATGTGGATTATATAATCAAGGACGGTGAAGTTGTCATCGTTGACGAATTTACGGGGCGGCTGATGTTTGGAAGGCGTTACAGCGAAGGTTTGCACCAGGCTATAGAGGCTAAGGAGAGGCTGTCGGTCCGCGAGGAATCAAAAACCCTTGCCACCATTACTTTACAGAACTATTTTCGCATGTATTCAAAGCTGGCGGGCATGACAGGTACGGCTAAGACTGAAGAAGAGGAGTTTCGCGATATCTACAATATGGATGTCGTATCTATTCCGACAAACATGCCTGTAACCAGGACCGATATGGATGATTCCATCTACAGCACAGAGAGGGGAAAGTTTACGGCTATAGCTAATCAGATCGTCGAGTGCCACGAAAAAGGGCAGCCCGTGCTGGTGGGAACTATATCTATAGAGAAATCCGAGATAATCAGCAACGTTTTAAAAAGAAGGGGCGTAAAGCATAATGTTTTAAATGCCAAGCAGCATGAAAGGGAAGCGGAAATTGTAGCCGAGGCGGGTCGATACGGAATGGTGACCATCGCTACGAATATGGCAGGCCGCGGAACGGATATAATTTTAGGCGGCAGGGATTGTACGCCGAAGGAAAGGCAAAAGGTAGTCGATCTAGGTGGTCTTTACATCGTAGGGACCGAACGGCACGAATCCCGCAGGATAGATAATCAGTTAAGAGGCCGTTCGGGACGTCAGGGCGATCCCGGCTGTACCCAGTTTTTCATTTCCCTTGAGGATGAACTCATGCGGCTTTTTGGTGGAGAACGTATTCAGGGGATTGTAGGGAAGCTGGGCATGACGGAGGACGTTCCCCTTGAAGCCGGCATGCTCACAAAATCCATTGAAAATGCACAAAAAAGAGTGGAGGGAAGGAATTTCTCCATTCGAAAATACGTTTTACAGTACGACGATGTGATGAATAAGCAAAGGGAAATTATCTACAGGGAAAGGCGCAGGGTCCTTCACGGGGAGGATCTGAGGGATCACATTATGTCTATGGCGGAAGAGATCATAGAGGAACATGTGGATTATTGCACAAACGCCTCCAAATATCCTGAAGAGTGGGATCTTAAGGGCCTGAATAGTGCACTTCGGCGGATATGTGCCGGCTTCCCTGGATACAGATATACGGAGGATGAGATCGATGATCTTTCAAGGCAGCAGCTTATGGAGGATACATTAGACTTCCTTGATGGTGTTTATCAGGAAAAGGAGGAAGAAATAGGGGCGGAGCGCATGCGCGAGCTTGAACGGATGATATTGCTTCGAGTTGTGGACAATAAATGGATGGATCACATCGATGCCATGGATCAGCTTCGTCACGGTATCGGTCTGCGTGCCCTGGGACAGCAGGATCCGGCGAGCGCCTATGCTAACGAGGGCTTTGATATGTTTGAGCTGATGATTAAATCGATTAAGGATGATACAGTCAGATTCTGCTTTAATGTAACGCTGCAAACTCAGACAAAGCGCAAACAGGTGATATCTTTAGGTGAAGGTAAAAAGGATGAATATGATGCTTTATCGGGGTTGTCTACTACAGACGGTGAATCGCCTATGCCCCAGGCGGCACCAAAACCAGCTGTCGCTGTGAAGCAGGAGACGGTACGAAAAGGAGTTACTGTCGGCAGAAACGATCCATGCCCCTGCGGAAGCGGGAAAAAATATAAAAAGTGCTGCGGATCCAATCTGACGGATCAGAATTAGGAAGGAAGTGATCAGATGATCGAATTAGAACAAATTCGTTACGATTTATCAGAAGAGGGTGAAAAACTTAAAGAACTGGGTGAGTCTCTTTGACCTGGTCAGGCTGAAAGAATCATTAAGCATAATAAATAAAGAAATGGAATCCGATGGCTTTTGGGATGATCATGAAAAAGCCAGGAAGCTGCTGAAAGAAAAAAAGGGCCTCGAATCAAAACTTAAACAATACAGCGATTTGACAAGTGAATACGAAGATATCCTGGTGTTTATATCCTTGGCGGAGGAGGAGGATGACAAGTCTCTGATTCCTGAAATTGAATCGGCTTACGCCTCCTATAAGAAGCATGCTGAGCAGATGAGAATCAGGACCCTGTTTAAGGGGGAATATGATGGCAGAAACGCCATACTCTCGATCCATTCAGGAAGCGGCGGACTCGATGCCCAGGACTGGGCTTTGATGCTTTTACGGATGTACACACGGTGGGCGGAATCGAGGGAATACAAAATCAGCATACTCGATTTACAAAATGACACGGAAGGCGGGATCAAAAATGCTACAGTCCTTGTCTTTGGAGATTACGCTTACGGGTATCTAAAAAATGAAAAGGGGGTTCATAGGATTGTTCGCATTTCGCCCTATGACTCTTCAGGCAGGCGGCATACCTCCTTTGCTTCAGTGGATGTAATGCCTGAGATCGATGACGATATAGAAATCGATATAGATCCGGATGATCTTAGAGTAGATACGTTTCGTTCAAGCGGGGCAGGGGGACAGCATGTGAACAAGACCGACTCCGCTATAAGAATTACGCATATTCCGACCAATATAGTTGTTTCTTGCCAAAATGAGCGATCGCAGCACCAAAACCGGGAAGTAGCCATGAGGATTTTGAAATCCAGGCTTTTGGAATTGGCGGAGCAGGAGCATAAAAGTAAAATCGATGAGCTCAAGGGAGATTACAGTCAGATCAGTTGGGGTAACCAGATTCGATCCTATGTGTTTCATCCCTACAGTCTTGTCAAGGATCACAGGACTAATGCAGAGGTCGGCAACGTCCATGCTGTAATGGACGGGGATCTGGACTATCTGATAAACGAAAAGTTAAAGCAAAAGTAGAATGGCAGGTTAACAATGGGAAATAGAATAAGAACTGTACTTTTTGATTTTGATGGAACTATTATGAATACGAATGAGCTGATCATTCAATGCTGGCAGCATACATTCAGAACAGTTGAAGGCAAGGAGCGCCCCGTTGAAGAAATAGTTCGCACGTTCGGAGAGCCTTTGATGCTTACCATGAAGCAAGTGCTGCCGCAGCTTACGGCGGAGGAAGGTGTAAATATATACAGAAGTCATCTTAAGAAATACTATAAAGATATGATAGCACCCTTCCCGGGAATGGTAGATCTGATAAGGGAATTAAAAGACAGGGAGTATATTACGGGTCTTGTAACATCAAGGCCGAAGGAAAGTACTTTTGAGGGCTTGAAACGCTTCGGTTTAGATCCTTATTTTGATTGCATCGTGACCTGTGACGATACGGGTAAGCATAAACCGGATCCGGAACCTCTGTTGATCGCCTTGCGCAAGCTTTCCGCCGATCCTGAAGGATCGATTATGTTAGGGGACAGCATCAACGATATTCTTTGTGCAAAAAATGCAGGCATCAGGTCTGTTTTGGTCGGGTGGCAGATAACCTTATCTAAGGACGAGATCGAGGGTCCTAGGGGGCCCGATCATATTATAGAGAAGCCGGAGGATTTATTAATTCTGCTTGGCGGGTAAAATGAAGGAGGGTTTAGGATGGATAAGTTCAAGTATGCCTTCATCATGAATTCCAGAACTTTGTCACCTGATACCTACGTGGGGATTCATGAAAACAAGGCTAATCACTATTTCATTGCGGGCGTGCATTCTATGAAAATGGCGGAGGAATTGGCGAAGGAGCTATCTTTGGAGGGTTTTTTTGAAATCGATTTGTGCGGGGATTTTGATGAAAAAAAAGCGGAAAAGATTCGTTTGGCAACAGAATGCAAAGCAGATGTCCGATATGCAAAATACAGTTCTAAGGACAGTGCAAGAATGGAAGCTATGGAATCTTTGAACGAATACGGCATAATTCTGGCAGATACTACTCTTTCAAAGACTGAGTGGATTTGCTTAAAAAGCGATGAAATGAATACCCGGGTAGCCTGTGTAAACAGCTTGGAATCAGCTTGTTCAGCGGCTGTTAAGATGGTAAACGAGGGTGTCGTTTTCATAGAGATGTGCCGCTTTTTTAATGAGCACAAGGCGAAGGCCGTCATCGATGCTATAAAAGAAGCAGTGCCTGTAGGCTACTGCGGATAACTAAAACAGGGAGATGTATCAATGCTCCATATTTATTATGGTAGGGAGAATGTAGATAAAGAAGGCTTCTTATTTGATCTTATCGCTGCTCGTCTGTTGGATTTGGGTAAAGCAGGTGAACCGAAGAGGCTTGTATTACTGGTCCCTGATCAATTCACTTTAGAGGCGGAAAGGAACGCTTTGGCTATGCTGGGAGTCAGGGGGCTAATGGATCTGGAAATCCTTTCGCAAAGCAGATTAGTGGACAGAGTTTTAAATGAGACCGGCGGGAGCGGGCGTACGCCTATCGATCGCAACGGCCGACATATGCTGTTGTGGAAGGTTTTGAACGAAGAGAATGAGAATCTGTGCGTCTTTAAAGGAATGGAATCGACGCCCGCCTTCGTTGATAAAATGAACAACCTGATATCCGAGATGAAGCAGCATAATACCGATGCAGGGCGCTTGGCGGATATTGTTGCAAGCGGTGAGGACAGCAGCCTTCTTTACAGAAAGTTATCCGATATATACAGAATATATCAAAGGTATCAGGAGCATTTGAAAGGCTTTTATATTGATAACGAGGACCATCTTGATTATTTCATATCGAAGCTCCCTTCATCCCGTTTCGTTCTAGAGTCGGAATTTTTTATTACCGGGTTCGATTATTTTACACCCAAGGCCATATCCGTAGCAGCAGGCCTGGCCCATAACAGCAAAGGTGTCAGCGTGGTTTTAACATGTGACACATCTGACGATAAAAGGGGTCTTTTTGGGCTTACCGGCAGGATGATGGATAAGCTTCAAAAGGCTGTACAAGGCATAGGCGTGACGATTTCTCCTATAATGAAGCCGATTGATTCGATAAACCCCGTCATCGCCCATGTAGAGAAACAAATTTTCGCCAGCCCACTCATTCCCTGTTTGAATGATAATGGGGCAGGACCGGTGTTTTGCAGCGCTGCAAATTTTCACGCCGAGGTGGAGACAGCAGCCGCCTATATATGCTCGCTTGTAAGGGAAGAGGGCCTGAGGTACAGGGATATCGCCGTGATATGCAATGACCTTGAGGGAATGGGGCGGTACATAAAGAGAGTGTTTGAAGAATACGAAATTCACTTTTTTATGGATCACAGGCGCAGTGTAATCCATAATCCGGTCATACTTTTCGTTTCATCGCTGCTTTCTACTATCGTAGAAGGCTGGAATACGGAGGATGTTTTTCTGATCTTAAAAACAGGCCTGTCGCCGCTGCCATTGGAGGCCTGCGAGGATCTTGAAAATTACGCCATAAGCTACAAAATAAGGGGCAATAATTGGAAAAAGGAATTACGTTATGGTGCAAGGGAGTTAGGCGAGGAGGCGTTAAAGCGCCTTGAGGGGAGCCGCCGCACTGCTGTGGAATTTATTTTCGGACTGGAGAAAATGTTTTCAAGGGCTAAAACAGTCAGTCAGAAAGCGGGTGCCCTCCGATTTTTCCTGGAGGATAAAGCCGATCTGCCTTCTAAAATTGCTTCGTATTCCGAAAGCTTAAATGAACAGGGGGAGTACGAGGCCTCACTAGAGATGTCACAGATATGGGAGGGACTCATTAATCTTTTAGAACAGATGACCGAGCTTGCCGGGGATCTCGAAATCTCTCAAAAGGATTTTTTGGCGATGTTGAAGTCAGGGTTTTCTTCGCTTGAATTAGGATTGATTCCTTCTACGATTGATCAGGTCGTTGTGGGAACCATGCAAAGGACCAGGGTTGGAAAGGTAAAGGCATTAATAGTTCTGGGGATAAATGACGGGGTTTTGCCGAAAAACCCCGTAGATGACGATCTGTTGAATCGCGATGAAAGGGCTCTGCTGTTAGATCTTAACATATGTAAAGACGATGATTTTCGTACGATGGAAGAAAATCTGGCGATATACAGAAACCTTTCAAAGCCTGAAAAATACCTGTATTTAAGCTATTCCGCCTCAGATGAGGAAGGTAAACAATTGCGCCCTTCCTTGGTGTTTAGCCAATTAAAGCAGATGTTTCCCCGGGCGTTGCTGCATAAGGATATCTACAACAAAGACAAACCGTTGGAATTGATAGGAAATGAAGAGAGCACCCTTGTCCATCTTACAGAGTCGTTAAGAAAAGCCAGATCGGGTGATGAACCTCTATCACCCTATTTTAAGGCAGCGTTCAATTGGTATAAAGAGAAAGGCGATCAAAGGATAGTGCACATCAAAAAAGGATTGTTTCACGTCAATAAACTAAATGGGCTTGAACCTGAGACGGCAAAGGAATTATACAAAAAAGATGGAAGGCGTAATCCCTCCCTTTCACCTTCCCGCCTTGAAAGATTCAGCCGCTGTCCTTTTTCACATATGGTTCTTTACGGGCTGTCCCCTAAAGAAAGACGAATATTCGAGGTGGCAGGCAGAGAGGCGGGAGAAATATATCACGAATGCCTGATGAGGCTTGCCGACAGCCTTTCATCTCCGGGGGTGGAGATTACCGATGAAAGATCGCCATTTATGTCGCTTACAAGGAAGCAGTGCGATGAAAAAGTGGATATTATTATGGACCACATTGCAAAAGAATACAAAGAGGGAATGCTGCTTTCCGGCGGGGAGGAGAGGTACAGGGAGAATCGAATAAGGGATATTTGTAAAAAAGTTTCGTTTGCAATGGTTGAGCAGGTCCGGCAGGGCAAAATAAAAAAGATGTACTTTGAGGAATATTTCGGCGATGGAAAAGCCTTTCCTGCCATTGAAATTAATGTGGGAAATAGAACGTTTTTTATCGAGGGGGTGATCGATCGAATAGATGTGCTTGAAGGCAATTTCATAAAGATAGTGGATTATAAATCCGGCAGCGAACGCTTTGATCTTGAAGAAGCGAGAACCGGATACCGACTGCAGCTTATGCTTTATTTGAGGGCCGCCTTAGAGGGTCTTAAGAATGCAAAGGAAGAGGTTAATCCTGCAGGAGTGTTCTACTTTGAAATAAGGGAGCCTTCGATTAACGTCACAGGCCTGACTGAACAGGAAAAGGACGAAAGGCTTATTGCCGAGCTTGGAAAAAGCTTCAGGATGGACGGGGTGCTGCTCAATGAACCAAAGATCATAGAGGCCGTCGACGGGAGTTTTATCGGATATTCACGTATTCTTCCTTTATATAAAAATAAAGACGGAAGCGTAAAAGGTAATACAGAGGGGAAGCTGCTGTCGCAAAAAGAGTTTCATTCATTTTGTGAACAGGTTGATAATACGATCGCATCTCTTTGCGATTCCCTAGCATCCGGCACCATAGACATTCGTCCGAAAAAATCAGGTGATGAGACGGCTTGCGATTATTGTCGGCTTAAAAGTATCTGCAATTTCGATATATCCTTTGACGATTGTTCCTACGATGTGGTAAAATAAACATCGCTGTAATATGCTGGTGTGGCTCAGGGGTAGAGCAATTGATTCGTAATCAATAGACCAGGGGTTCAAATCCCCTCACCAGCTCCAAAGCAAAGGATAAAAAGATTTATCGCCTAAAAGCTGGTAAATCCGGGCCTTTTAAGGGCTTTCACTCTAAAAAGCGGAAGTCCTTTTTGCGTTTGCGGGAGAAAAAAAGATAATAGCCCCTGATATGGATTTAATTTGTGGTCTGCAGGCTGTTCCGGATAGGCATAAGAACGCTATCGGCAGCAGCTAGAGAATTGATAATTGGGATATCGTTTTGCGATAATAAAAGCTATCGAAATGTACGAATAAAATAGAAATACTATTAACCTGACGAGTTTTAATTTGTCGTTATAAATCGCAGGAATAGTTCTAGTGGAAATCGACTTTGCTATTTGGTAAAATAATATTGCGAGGTTTTATGAAATGACAGAAAAAACAAATGTTATGAGGCTGATAGAACAAAAAAAACTACCCTATAGAAGTTATTATTACGGGGGAGATAATGCAATAAGCGGCGAGGATGTGGCCAGGTCACTAGGGCAAAGCGGTGACAGGGTATTTAAGACTTTAGTGTGCACTGCAAAAGAAGGGGGATACTATGTTTTTTTAGTGCCTTCTACAAAGGAATTAGATTTTAAAAAGGCGGCCAAAGTCATAAATAAAAAAGCTGTTCGAATGATTAAATCGAACGAACTGTTTTCTGTGACGGGATATATTCATGGAGGTTGCTCCCCCATAGGGATGAAAAGGTTTTTTAAAACTACGGTGGATTCCTCTGCGAAAAATCATGATACAATTTATTTCAGCGCAGGCAGAATAGGTTATCAAGTGGAAATGGCGCTGGATGATCTTCGTGATATTATAGAGTTTCAACTATCGGATATTGCGATATGAATAAAAGGATAGAAAAAGGGGGGCATGATCCGTCCCCCCCCTTATCTTGATTGTTATTTGTCAACTTCAAGAATCCAATCTACTAAAACCTCTGTTCCGGTCACAATGTCCTCCCATTTAGTTTCTTCTTGCGGACAATGGCTCATTCCCTTTATGCTAGGTACAAATAACATGCCTGTGGGAATTATTTTACTTATGAAGACTGCATCATGTCCCGCCCCCGATGTAATTCTCTTAGCCTTAACCCCCAGTTTATTTGCGACTTTTTCAAGGGAATCGGTGATTTTTTTATCGAAATGAACTGGTTCTGCCTTCCAGTATCTTTCTGCGTTTGCAGACAGACCATTGTCGTCGCACACTTTTTGTATTATGCTTTTGCAATCTTGCTCCATCGCTGTTAAGGCTTCATCGTTATCGTGGCGCATATCGATGCTGAAGTAGACTTCGCCGGGAACGATGTTTTTTGTTGCGGGCAGAGCGTTTATAATGCCCATTGTGATGACTGCCGGATCCTTGTATTCCAAAATCTTGTCTTTAAGTTCCAAAATAATCTTTGAGGCTGTGACAAGAGCGTCTTTCCGGTTGCCCATAGGGGTGGTCCCTGCATGGTTAGCTTCACCGAAAATGGTCACATCCAGGCCCGTTATTCCAAGGGCGCCTGTTACAATTCCAAGCTCATAGCCTTCCTGATCAAGGATAGGCCCCTGCTCAATATGCGGTTCCAGGTATGCCTTTGCCTTTGAAAACCGATTATTTTCTGAGCCGGTATACCCTGTTCTCATCAGTTCATCCTTAAAATTAATTCCATCGCTATCAACCTTTTGATGAACTTCTTCTAATGTGAAATTTCCTGCTACGACACCGCTTGCCAGCATCGGGGGAACGAACCTTGCTCCCTCCTCGTTAGTCCAGTCAATGATAGCTAAAGGACTTTTTGTGCCGATGCCTTTATCTATCAGGGTGCATATCGCCTCAAGGCCGCACATTACACCATACAGACCGTCATATTTTCCCCCGTTGGGCTGTGTGTCCATGTGGGAGCCTATGCCAATCGGAAGGGCGTTTTTATCGGTGCCGGGCAAATAACCGATGACCGTTCCCAAATCATCAATCCTGACCTCCATCCCCGCTTCTTTTATCCACTTGACAAGCAGATCCCTGCCCTCCTTGTCCGCATCGGAAAGGGCGAGCCTCATCATCCCTCCTTCTTTTGTTACAGCGATACTGTTAATCGCATCCATCCTTGAACGCAGTCTCTCTTCATTGATTTTCATTTTTCTCAATCCTCCCATTCAAACCGAAACGCTTTATCGAATTCCCTAATATACGGTATAGGATAGAAGTGATATAGTTTCTATACAAAATATAACATTATTTTTTATGGTTGTCATGATAATCCCGGTAATCCTCCTTTCGCCCACCTTTTTTTATTTCAGGCATCAGCTGTTTTCAATTCGGAAAATTGAATCATTGTTTGCCGAATGTATTGTAGTGGAGAAATATTCATGCTAAGATTGCACAAACAGCATTGTTATAAGTTGTCCGGAAACAGGGTTATATCATTCTTGTACGTGTCAACGGTGTAGGTTTCCGAATAGCTTGCAAAGCGCTGCTGGCTAAAAGTGTCTGAAATGCATGTATCAGCGGAGGTGGAATTATGAAAAAAATGCGCAGAACTGACAGGATGTTATCAAGCAAGGAAGCAATGGATGTTTTAAGGGAGGGCGAATACGGCATACTTTCAACAGTTGATGGAGAAGGCCAGCCTTACGGGGTTCCTGTGAATTACGTGGTTAAAGACAATTCGGTGTATTTTCATGCTACCAATGAAGGAGGATACAAATACGATAACATATTAAATGACGAAAAAGTAAGCTTTACTGTAGTGATAGATGCAAAGGTATTATCCGACCAATTTGCATCTTTGTATAGAAGTGCCATTGTCTTTGGCAAGGCTCACATTGTGGGGGATGAACAGGAAAGATTGTCCGTATTTAACGAATTTCTAAATAAATACAGCCCCGATTATATTGCGGAAGGTAAGAAATATCTTGAAAAAGCCAAAGCCAAGGCTGTTGTTCTAAAGATATCCATCGACACGGTAACCGGTAAAGGGAGGACAAAGGAATAGCTAAGGTCATAGCAGTTCGGAAATCATGAAGAAAGGCGGAGCCAATATGACTGAACCGATTCTTGTGGAAAAAAGAGGGCATGTAGGAATAATTACTTTTAACCGCCCAGAGCAATTAAATACGTTTAACATCCCTCTTGCAGTGAAGTTTGACGAGGCTTTAATAGAGCTTGATGAGGATGAAAATATAAGGGTCGTGGTGATTAAAGGTGCAGGGGATGGTTTTTGTGCCGGCATAGATGTATCATGCCTTGAGGGTAAAAGTACGCTTGAATATTACAAATGGGTCTCGCTGATGGAAAAGCCCTTTATTACCATTTCAAAGATGTATAAACCTGTGATAGCCTCAGCTCATAACATAGCAGTAGCTAATGGGATAGGGGTTGTGGCTGCAAGCGATCTTGCCATTGCGGCCGAAGGGACCAGGTTTGGGGCTACGGCCGTAAATGTGGGATTATTCTGCATGGGACCTGCTGTGCCCTTATCGCGCAGTTTAGGCAGAAAAAAAACACTTGAGC
>CAZHBR010000032.1:0-11184 GCA_964530755.1 uncultured Oscillospiraceae bacterium
TTATCTTCATCAATATTCAAAAAGAGCAACTGTATACGGACTATTTGACGGGAGTCAATAATCGCAGATATCTTGATAACTTTCTTCATACCGTTGTAAGAAATAAGGGCTGTGGACTGATAGGCGGTATCATGATTGATATTGATTCATTTAAGATGATCAATGATGTATATGGGCACGACCAAGGCGATGAAGCGCTTAAACACACAGCACAATTGCTTAAAGATACATTTAGAAAGACCGATTTTATTGCCCGATACGGCGGAGATGAGTTTGTTATTATTATGGAAATTAACGCACAATCCGAGCTCATCACAATGGTGCAAAGACTGAAAGAAAATGTATCTTTGTTTAACTTGCAAGAGCTGGCTCCATACGAAATTCATCTCAGCATTGGATATGATTATCAGGTAAAAGAATCAAAGATATCGGCAGATGGGCTATTAAAGAGAATAGATCATCTGATGTATTTGGACAAACAAAAAATGCGTACTTTTACGGAACAGCATTAGGCGCAAATCTATTTTGACCGCCAGCATAAAAGGAATATAACCTCGAACATCAGACCATAGAAGAGATCACCATGAATAGATCCATATTTTTACTTAATTGTAATAGGTTTGTTCGGATGGACGATAAAAATTCCACCGGCGGCATTGCCGATTTGAGGATAACTTTAAAAATAGGAACATTTTTAAAATGCAACAGGGAAGATGCAGCGAGAATAGGAAATGATAAGGCTTTTTGTAAAGAAATAAGGGATAGTGAATACAGGCTGTTTATTCCTTCAAAGCATGCATTCAGCTGTTCTGTTGCTATTGCTGATGGAGGTGCAGCTGGAGGCAGAAGCATGATTTTATAGATGAGGGTGAAGAATTGGAAAATAGGGTTATAGAACTGTCAGGCCCAGACGATGCGCGATTTCTGTGAATTAATGCACCGATAAATGATGAATTCTGGGAAGGTCTTGAAGCCTGTGCTGAAATATATAAAAATGAGAAAAGTCTAGTATTTGGTGATTTTAATGTGCACATGAGTTCATGGAAAGATAATACAAAGGATTCTGTCCGCGAATCATTCAATAATATTATCAAAAGGTCGGGATACAGAGATTCGACCGGCGATGAAATGGTTACATATTATCGTGCTGGGACGGCAACAGATCACGTGTTATCAACGAAGATAACAGACTGCTCATCCTTCGCTGTACCATATAATCTTTCGGATCATTCAAGTATAATTATAAATTACAGCGGCGAAAGACGGATAAAACCTGTAACGCTTATATGATCATTATCTGTTGCAAATGCCCTTATTAACCGAACTTAATATTAGTCCAAGCATGCACAATTAATCTTGAAGAACATACAATATTAGCGAAGGAGGTGAAAACATGAAAGCTTGGCTTATGGGCTTAAGAACCAACACTCCCCAGGAAGGTTTTGAATTAGCGATTAAACTTTCTCAGAAGGGGGTTGAATATACACAACCGTCTGAAGAGATTCGGAAAAAGTTGCGCCCGCAATACTCCAAGAACGCAAACAGCTTAATAGCAGCCTCTCACGTAATAGCTACGAACTATCAAACGGTTGCTGCCGCTAACAACTATTGGAGGGACAATCGGGAATGATGTAAGTAGATTTTGAAATAAAAGTGTCTACACTTAAAATACCACCTTCCCTTTGGTGGTATTTTCCTGAATGGATCTACGAATAGAAAATGTTATTCAGCTTCTGTTTTTAACGTAAATTTCCAGGAACAGCAGCACGTTTCATCCGATATATCTGGATAGCAGCTCAGACATTTACAATCGATACGGCTATCAATAGCTTTTGCAAACTCCATGTATTCAATTAGACCGACAGCCTTGCAGGGATGAAATTCCAAATTCTTACGCTCCCTTGCACTTTGAACCCGACAATTAATCACGCGATATATAACGGAATTATGCTTTTCAATGATCTCATCTTTGTTTATGTTTGCATAAAGTCTCAATGATAGTGCCTTTTTCAGCCCTTCAAGGCCCGGACTTTCAGCTAAGCCGAGATATTTTTTTATCCTTTTTGCCTCAATTACAGTAAAGGATTTCCAAACCTCCATGTCGTGATAAACAGCTTTATCCATACCCAGTTCGTTTTCCACCGACTGAAACCAGAGGCCGTCCATCGCCAGCCAGTTCTTTGAATAAATTTCTATCAATTCTATTAGTTCTTCCTTAGAAAATGCATTTAATACTCGATCGTTTTTCATTCTGATAATACTGCCTTTCATAAATTATTTCTATTGTAAAGCAAATTAGATTAAAATGCCATAACAAAAAGAACCAAAGAAAAATGTTTTATAAGACGCAATCGGGGAATAAATTGTAAGAGCGGCTCGCTGCAAAAAAGGATTTCTTATAGTTATCACATGGAGTATACACGTCAAGCATTACTTGGTATACTAACTGTAACATTTCTATTAAAGAGATGTCATTCATAATGGATAATATCGCACTTGTACAGTGAAAAAGGAGGGACATTTTATGACCTATAAACTTCCAAAGCTGCCTTATGACTATAGCGCTCTTGAGCCTCATTATGATGAACAAACTGTGAGATTACATCATGATGTACATCATAAAGGCTATGTTGACGGGCTGAACAACGCCGCGGCAAAGATTGCAGAAGCGCGTAAAGCCGGTGATTTTGCTTTGATCAAGCATTGGGAAAGAGAGCTGGCTTTTCATGGTTCAGGGCATATACTGCACAGCCTGTTTTGGGATAATATGTCGCCTGATGGCGGAGGCGCGCCTCAAGGCGATTTAGCGAAGCTGATCGATAAGGATTTCGAAAGCTTCGAAGCGTTCAAAAAACAATTCAGCGCCGCAACAGCTGCAGTCGAAGGATCAGGCTGGGGCCTGCTCGTCTGGAATCCTTATTCCTCTACTTTGGAAATTATGACAGCGGAAAAGCATCAGGATTTGGCTATCTGGGGTGTCACCCCATTGCTCGTATGTGATGTTTGGGAGCATGCATACTACTTAAAGTATCAAAATAAAAGACCGGCCTGGATAGAGGCCTGGTGGAATCTTGTAAACTGGAAGGATGTTGAGGCAAGATTATCTGAAGTTTCTAAATAACAGTATTGTCGCAGACGAATCAAGTAAAAGGCCCTGTCGGTAACGACAGGGTTTCTTACGGTTGTTATTGAGAATCTGCATCTGTTTTTTTATCTATTTGTGCCTTATGTCTCTTCCCCACATCGATATTGGATTCAAACACAGAGGCCCTTACAATTGTTTCCGTGCCGTATTTCTTTCTAATCTTGTCCATTACTTCATCAAGCTTACGCTCACGCTCTTTTTTTCTGTCAAAGAACAGTGATTGCTGGACATGTTCATCCTTTGAAAGATCAGAAAGAGATATTCCCAGAAGACGCAAGGGTGTCCGTTCGTTCCATAATTCCGTAAACAATTTTTTAGAAATATCATAAATTTCGGCTGTTATATCCGTAGGCGCAGATAATTTCACTTGGTGGGATTTATTGACAAAATTATTGCCTCGAATGCTGACAGATATGCAGAAGGCTTTTGTTTTGTCTGCTCTCATTCTCGAAGTTACACCGTCTGTCAAAGCAAGAAGAATTCTATATGCTTCATCTGTCGTTTTCACATCCTCTTCAAGTGTCGTTGATATGCTGTAACCTTTCGCCTCCTTCTCATCTGCCAATACCGGTGAATTATCAATTCCATTGGCGTAATTGTGGATTTGAAGCCCCGGTTTTATGCCTACAAGCGATTGTACTTTGAATAGATCCTCCCCCGCCAGATCCCCTATGGTTTTAATCTGCGCTTTTCTCAGGCGTTCTGCCGTCGCCTTCCCCACAGAGAATAAAACCTTTACCGGCAAAGGCCAAAGCTTTGATTCTATTTCGCTGCTGTAAAGAGTATGGACCTTATCAGGTTTTTCAAAATCTCCGGCCATTTTTGCAAGCAGCTTGTTCGACCCGATTCCGATGTTTACAGTAAAGCCCAGCGTATTTTTAATTTCATTCTTTATAATTACAGCGGTGCTGTAAGGATCAGGATAAATGTGCTCGGTTCTGCTCATATCAAGAAAACATTCATCGATTGAATATTTTTCGACGATCGGAGCATATTTGCGGCATATGTTTATGAAGGCTTCGGAATTTTTCTCGTATAAGGTAAAGTCCGGTCTGGCAAGAAAGAGATCAGGGCATTTTCGTAATGCCATCGCAACCGGTTCACCTGTTCTTATGTTGTATGATTTTGCCGGGATCGATTTTGCAAGGATGACACCTGTTCGTTTTTCTTTGTCACCGCCGATCGCAGAGGGGATGAGTCTGATATCTTTTTTGCCTTCCTTAATTTGCCTTACGGCTTCCCACGAAAGGTAGGCGCTGTTTACATCCACATGAAAGATAAGGCGTTTCATAGATAATTTCCCTTCAGCTTAGTTTGGCATGTCTACCGGCGCAAATGAATTACTTTGTCCTTCAGGTAACGAAATCTTTGTTGAACGTGTAGCTTTTTACCTGCACCGGCCAGGATATTGCGCGGATGGTAATAAGTATTTCGAAGTCCGTACAATATCTTTCGAGGTATATAGTTGTCCAGGATATATTCATAACGATTGCAGGCATTTTTTACCGATTCATGCCAGGGTAAATATATAGATTTAGCTGCATTTTCCCCGATCGCTTTAAGCAGGTGCGGGTTGCTTCCGTAAAAATGTACAGCAAAGGCCAAATCACAGGGTTCTTCATCAATCAGTATTCCGTTTTCATTTTGCGTAATTTTTTCTGCGGCGCAGCTTCCCTTAATCAGCAGGCTGGGGCAGGAACATGCAGAGGCTTCATTTACAACGATCCCGTTGGTATCATAAGAGGATGGGAATAGAAATAAGTCCGAAAGGCTGTAATATGTACGGAGCAGCTCTCTGTCGGGGATCAGTCCGGTAAATATGCATTCATTAGCAAGGCCGATGCTTTTTGCGTATTCTTTAATTTCCGGCAGGTCAATCCCTTCCCCGATGAATATCATTCGAAAGCTCAGACCTTTCTGTTTCGCTATACTTAATCCGTTCAAAGAAAGACGTATTCCCTTATACCACATCATGCGCCCGACATATAAAAAGATGGGCACATTTGCCGGAATTCTATGTTCGTTCCTCAGTTTTGCAACCTGTCTTTGAGAGGATCTGCCTTTTTGGAAATCTGTACCGTTTTCCATTAGAATAAAGTCGCCCTTATAACCTAGGCTTCTGAGATTATCCCCGGCACCCTTAGAGACTACCCAAATCTCATCGCAGGCGTTAATGTTTGCCATTAATAATTTAATGCTTGCGCTTCTTATAGTGCTTCGATCAGTTATCTTTTCTATGTCGATATTGTATTTTGTATGATATGTAAATATAATGGGCATTTTCTGTTGAAGCCTGAGGGTCCTTGCAAGAAGCACCGAAGTGAAGGGGCTGTGCGCGTGAATAATATCCAGGTTCATCTTTTTGAGATGGTGAATGATATGCGGGTCAAAAGGATTCCCTGCTCTGTAGGTCAGCCTTTTGCTCAGATAGGTGCTGGGATAGCGTACGACCTCAAACGGATATGTATCTGTTACATTGGGATACCAGGGAGTAGCCACAACGGCCTTTCCATGATTGCAATGTATTATTCGGGCATAATTTAAGGCAACATTGGCGACACCGTCTACGGTTGGAGGAAAACTGTCATTGAAAATTCCAACGCTTAACATTTTGGCCCTCCTGCTTTAATGAATTTGGCTTTAGTCTTGTTATTTATAATATGCGGGCAATGCTTTCTTTTTCATTTTATCACAAAACCGCCGATTTTACCCTTATGATAAGAAAAAAAACGGGAGATGAAGATTTTGCTACATCATGACATCGTGTTTCAGAATATGGGCATAAAATGCCAGCATCAGATCCACCATGCCTCCATAGCTTTGACTTCCGCCGGTCTGCGAGTTGGCCGTCAGATACCGGTGATTTGCGGTCCTGGCTATTGTGGTGACAGGCTTTGTATGCGCTCTCCAGTAATTGCGGTTTTCATCAAGCAATTTAACTGCATGATCAGGCAGCGTGCGGTATAAGGATTCAAATTCCTTTTGATTAACCGATTGATAAAGCGCTGCAAATGTGTATGACAGTGCGTTCATCGCCCCGCTGTACTGAAGAGCGGGGGATGCGGAATCTTTGCAGGCCAGATATGCTATAAATCCTGCCTCATCCTCTTTCATGAACCCTTTAAAGTGAGCGAATTCATGGCATATAGTGTAAGGTATCAGGTAGCCTGGTATATCCTTGTTGTAGTTGGCTTCCATGGTAAATGGCGAAAAAATACCTGTTATGCCCAGATCGGACATGTATTCTGAAAGGGCGATCGGTTTAGGTGAGGGATAAAATCCCGACAGGGAGGGGTATTTGCGGCCAAGATTATTCATAGCCGCAATGGTTTCTTCCTCAAGTATTTGTTTAGACAAGCTAAAGCCGCCCGAATTATCAAATGCCACTTGATTCTCCAGCTTTTCAATGTCGGAGATTAACATCTCCGCTAGGCCCATAAGTTCCTCATTCGATGATTCTTTAACATCCAGTCCGGCTATTTCAACGAATCCGGCTCTGCTGTAATTAATAGATCCGGTCAGGGTGAAAAGCAAAAGAAGGCAGCCTGCAAAGCATAAAAGACGCTTTGCACGGCCTATTGCATATTTTTTTGAATCGCGGGATTTTGTGATTATCAGAATCAGCATTTTAATCAGCGTAAATACCAAAAATCCAAGGGCAATATAAAGCCCAAATTCGAATCCTGAAAAAGGCAGAACTGAAAAAGCGCGCCCTATAGTATTTTGAAATACCGGAAAAACAGAAACAGCATACCATTTTGCAAAGCCTTCCGTGTTTCTTGCCAACAGGAGAAAAACAGCGGATAGCAGCAGGCAGCCCAAGGTCCATATGCAGTTACCGTACCGTATTTTTCGATTGATTATCATGTTTATCTCCTTCTTGTTTTAGTGTATGTCCATTATAGGCGATTTTCGACAAAAAAACCTTAGTAAATCCATGGAAATTTGCTTTTGGTTGACATTGTGAAAGTGAATAGGCAAAGAATAATCTGATATAAAGCTTCAATATTTCTTGATGATATGCATGAAACAATTTATACTTCAAATGAGAACGTTGACTCTTCAAGTCAAGAATACACAACTGAAAGGAGATTGGGTCATTGGATTACATATCAATATCCGAAAGGCTTAAGAACCTGCTGAATCTTAAAGATGAAGCGGTCGGCCTGAAAATGCTGAAAGATAATACTGGTCTAGCAGGGTACAGCGGCGATAAAAAATATACCTTTTGTCAGTTCATAATGAAAGCACGTGAAGGCGATAAGCTTTTAGCTACAGCAGATAACGTTGCATGCGCAAACGGTTCCTCGGCGCTGGGATTTATCCCTGTACCGGAAAAGCTTTTAAGCGGGGAATTTTTGTTTCGCCTGGGAACATTTCAACAGGAAGGCGCACAAAAGACTATGGAATTGATGCCTCGTTTTGAGTATAAGCGATTTTCCGGAATTGCGCTGGCTCCTTTATCAAAAGTCGATTTTGATCCGGATATCATCGTGCTTGAAACTGTGCCTGAACATCTGATGTGGTTGGCGCTTGCGACAATTTATCAAAAGGGGGGCAGGCTCGAGTTTTCATCCAGCATTTCAAACGGAACCTGCGTAGATACGACTGTCGTCCCTTATTTAACCGATAAACTGAATGTTACGCTTGGATGCTACGGTTGCAGAAATGCCACAAGCATTCCCGATGAAAATCTGCTGGCGGGATTTCCCGGGAGCCAGATACAGGAAATATTGGCCAATCTTGAAAGTATAAGCGAAAAGGCGATGCCTAGGACGCGGGAAAAAAGAGCCTATTCACGCCTGATACAGACATCGTCTTCACTGTAGCATAACGTGCGTTGCAAACCGGTATTCATATGCCGGTTTAGTTTTAATATCGACATTAATGCTTAAAAAGCAATTCATTCAACCTTCTTCGCATTGACCTTTTTTGTATTAAAATATAGAATAATTGATATGGTAAACATAACCGGATTAATTGTATTTTGCTAGGAAAGTAGTAATTATGTTTGAATTTATTATAAAACGTATGGTGCAGGCCTCGATAGTTATGTTTATCATAATCTGTTTTACATTCTTGTTAATGCATCTTATTCCCGGAGGGCCTTTTCTTGGCGAGAAACCGCCTACCCCGCAGGTTCTGGAGATGATGGAAGCTAAGTACGGGTTGGACAAACCGATCCCTGTTCAGCTGAAAAACTACATTTGCAACCTTATAAAAGGAGATCTTGGTATATCTTATAGTATGCAAAAAAACCGTCCAGTTATCAAGATCATAGCGGAAATGTTTCCTGTATCCGCAAAGATAGGTATCATCGCCCTTGCGGGATCGGTGTTGTTTGGGGTGCCTGCGGGCTGCATTGGCGCGCTTAACCGAAATCGTCCGATAGATAACCTGCTTAGAATGATAACCACTTTAGGTATTTCAATACCTAATTTTGTTGTCGCTGCGGTTTTGCTGATTGTTTTCGGTGCCAAGCTGAAGCTTTTACCCACGATGGAATTGTCCGGCTGGCAAAGCTATATAATGCCGTGCTTAACTTTGGCGCTATACCCCGCTTGTTACAAGGCTCACGAGATCCGGCATGCTTGATGTGATCAATCAGGAATATATTCGCACTGCCAGGTCTAAAGGGTTATCCTCATGTTCCGTTATATTTAAGCACGCGCTGAAAAACGCTTTCATCCCGGTTTTAACCTATTTAGGTCCCCTTGCAGCAGGTATCCTTACGGGGAGCTTTGTCGTTGAAACGGTTTTCAATATCCCGGGTCTTGGAAGGTACTTCATTCAAAGCATACAAAGCAGGGATTACCCTATTATAATGGGGACGACGATATTTTTTGCATTCTTGGTTGTCATGATGAATCTTTTCGTCGATATTCTTTATAAAGCGCTTGATCCGAGAGTGGATCCGGCAGGGAGGGGGAGGTAATGTGAGAACGCACAAATACTTCGGCTGGCTTCCCTTTCCAACCTGGCATATGCATGAAGAGTCGACCCTCTATACGGAAGCTTTTCAATGGGATGATTTTCAGCCTGCATCGGTTGAGGATAAAAAGAGATTTGCCGAAAAAAGACCGGATTATTCTTTCTGGAGGGATGCGTGTAAAAGAATTGCGGGCAATCCTGTCGCTTTGGGCTCCATAGCCGTTTTAGCTTCGCTGTTTGCATTTGCGTTTATAGGACCATTGTTCTTTGAAAACGATTATGCTACACAGCTAAGAGGTATGGAAAACCTTTCGCCTTCGTTGCACTTTCCTTTCGGTACAGACAATCTGGGCCATGACATGTTGGTGAGGACCATGTTCGGAACGAGGGTATCTCTCTCCGTGGGCTTGTCGGCAGGTCTTATTACATTGGTTATCGGAACGATATATGGATCTGTATCGGGTTATTTTGGGGGGAAAATTGATGATGTTATGATGCGCTATGTGGAATTTGTTTATTCTGTGCCTGACATACTGGTCGTTTTACTTATTTCGGTCGTGCTGAGGCAACCTTTGATCAACTGGTTTAACAATAGCGACAGTCAGATTGTAAAAAGCTTTGCGCTTATAGGTCCGGGATTGATTGCTGTTTTCATAGCTTTTGGACTTTTGTACTGGGTTGGAATGGCAAGGATAATCCGGGGGCAGGTGATGGCGCTGAAAGAGCAGGAGTATGTAGCAGCCGCCAGGGCATTGGGGGCTACCGGGGCAGCCATAATAGCAAGGCATATTCTTCCTAACTGCATCAGCCAGATCATAGTGACGACTTGCCTCCAGATACCTGCGGCAATTTTTCTGGAATCTTTTTTGTCTTTTTTAGGCCTTGGAGTCTCCGCACCGATGACAAGCTTAGGCTCGCTTTCTGCAGACGCAGTAAACAGCATTTATTCATATCCTGAAAGGCTCCTTATTCCTTCCGCAATTTTAAGCATTATGATATTTTCACTCAATCTTATAAGCGATGCACTCAGGGATGCATTGGATCCCTATTTGAAAAACCAGAATTACTACGTATAAAAGGCAGTGTGAACGATGGATAAAAGCTTGAAACCTCTTCTTGAGGTAAAGAATCTGAATGTTTCTTTTTTTACACCCTTTGGGGAGATAAAGGCGGTATCCGGGATCACCTACAGCATTCGAAGCGGAGAAATCGTCGGGATTGCAGGTGAATCAGGCAGCGGTAAAAGCGTCGGCGCCTATTCGATTATGGGTCTTCAAAGCCCGGGCAAGGTGATCGGGGGTTCCATACTCTATGAAGGTGACGATGTTCTTAATTACACCAAAAAAGAAATGCAAAGATTTCGCGGCAATAAAGTCGGCATAATATTTCAGAACCCCGCATCTTCGTTGAATCCCGTTTATACAATAGGCAGTCAGTTAACTGAAGCGATGCGTTGCCACAAAAAAATCACTTTAAAAGAATCAAAAATTATGTCGATAAACATGCTTGACCTTCTTTGTATCGATAATCCTGAAAAACGGATGCGGCAGTACCCTTTTGAACTGTCGGGGGGCATGAGGCAAAGAGTGTTAATAGCGATGGCTCTCGCCTGCGGACCTGGGCTGCTAATTGCAGATGAACCTACGGCGGCATTGGATGTAACCGTCCAGGCGCAAATACTCGAACTTTTAAAAAGAGTTCAGGAAAGTACAGGCATGGCTGTTTTATTCATAACCCATAATCTGGGCATTATAGCAGAAATATGCGATAGAGTTTTAATAATGTACGCGGGCAGCATAGTGGAAAGCGGCGATGTGGAAGATATTTTTTACAGGACCGCACATCCCTATACTCTGGGACTTTTAAAATCTGTGCCGATGGCGGATATAAAACAGCACGGGGGGCTCGATTCAATCCCAGGCGATCCTGCAGATTTGCCGAAAACACTTCATTTTCTTTATGATAAACCCTTGAAATCTGATTTTTCAGAAAAGAAAACGGCAAATAAAGAAGAAGAAACAATAGATAAATCATGGCAAAAGCCGTTAAGCGAGAGTCTATCGTTTTCTTCCCGTAATTTTGTCCTTAGCCGTAATTATTCTTCTTAT
>CAZHBR010000033.1:0-735 GCA_964530755.1 uncultured Oscillospiraceae bacterium
GGGGGAAGCTACCGGATTGTAAAAACCAAACCGTCTTATGGGTATATTTGTCCATATTTAGAGTAGCAAAAAGCAATGTATATCATGCACATAGACGCAAACAGCGCATATCTTTCATGGACGGCGGCAGCTTTACTGGAAAAGGGATATCCGTCAGATCTGCGAACCATGCCTTCTGTGATAGCGGGGGATCCGGAAAATCGCCATGGAATTGTGCTGGCTAAATCGATACCCTGTAAGGATATAGGAATAAAAACAGGCGAAAGCATTTTTGAGGCCCGGAAGAAATGTCCCACGCTCGTGGTAAAGCCTCCCGACTATGATCTTTACATGGGTGCGAGCGATGCTATGTATCGAATTTTGTCAGAATATTCTTCCTTGATACAGCGATACAGCATCGACGAATGTTTTCTGGACTATACCCGTTCAAAAAAAAGATTCGGCGATCCCGAAGGAACCGCCCATGAGATAAGAAAGCGAATAAAGGAGGAGCTGGGTTTTACGGTCAATGTAGGTGTGTCTGTAAATAAGCTGCTTGCTAAAATGGCTTCTGATCTTAAAAAACCGGACAGAGTGCATACTCTTTGGCCCCGGGAGATAAAGGAGAAGATGTGGCCTCTACCGGTTCGGAAATTGTTTATGGTTGGAAGTGCCAGTGAGCGGAAGCTTTCACGCATTAATATTAATACAATCGGGGATCTGGCAAGATCTGATCCTGCTCATATGAAGGCCCTG
>CAZHBR010000033.1:745-3875 GCA_964530755.1 uncultured Oscillospiraceae bacterium
AAATCATGAAATCCCCCAAAAAGGATTGGGCAACAGTACGACTGTAAAATACGACATTCGGGAGAGGGCCGATGCCAAAATGATTCTTTTGAGCCTTGTTGAACGTGTGAGCATGCGTCTACGAAGGTTGGGATGCCTGACATCCCTCATATCCGTCTCAATCAAAACCGATGGGTTTATCCGCTACAGTCACGAGGAAAGGCTGAAGGCTCCCGTGAATTCCACTGAAGAAATATTTTCTAATGCGGTCAATTTGTTTGATAAATGCTGGAGAGGGGAGCCTATACGCCATCTGGGGATTTATCTTTCGAAGCTTTCAGATTTCGGGGAATATCAGATGAGTTTATTCAGCCGCGTTTCGGAAATAAAAAACCAAAGGGCTGATTTCACCGTGGATTTCATACGGCGAAAATATGGAGACAGGTCCGTGATGAGGGGTATATTTGTCAACAGCGGCATAGATCCTTTGCAAGGGGGAGTAAATGACGGAAACTATATCATGATGGGAGGGCGAAAAAGTGAAGATACTGGCGGAGCCGATTGATGCTGTAGTAAAGTTCGCGGGAAAAGAAAAACCGATCCCCTTTAAATTCCGTTATATAGATGAAAGGGGGCGGCAGCTTACAGTTCGTGTAGATAAAATTTTAATGTGCAGGGAAAGCAGGACAGCGGGGGTTCGCGCTTTTGTATACCGCTGTCAAAGCTTTGTCTCCGGCGTAGAACGCCTTTACGAGCTTAAGTATTTGGTGCAGGACTGCAGGTGGGAACTGTATAAAATGTAGCCTGGCAAACCACTATCGTAAAAACCTATAGGCTTTATTTTTTCATCGAAAATATCTATTTCCTTTTTTCTACTGATGACACTATACTAAATACGGTATCTGTTTATGACCAATTTATGGCAGAAGGTGAGATTGATCGATGAAAAATGTATTCGCAACCAGGTGGGGAATTATCGTCGTAGGTATTGTGATCGGCATACTGGCATCATTGCTTCAATTATGGGGGAATCCTGCAAATATGGGCATTTGTGGCATCGTACGCGTTTAAAGAATTCAGGCCGAGGCTGGGTTCAGCTCCAATTGTACGCTTTTTATTGGGCGCTTTCGCTATGATCGGGGCCCTCGTTTTCCTTGGTTGCCCCTGGCGGGCCCTGCTGCGTTTAGCTGGCGGCGACTGGAATGCCGTGCTTGGTCTTTCAGGTCTTGTTTTAGGTATCTGGATAGGGACCCGGTTTCTTAAAAAAGGTTACAGTCTGGGAGCTGCACGTCCTACATATAAGGCGGCTGGATGGATTTTCCCTCTGACAATGGCCGGATTTTTAGTTCTGATGCTTTTCAATCCGAAAATAATGGGGGAACCGCAAAGCGGTATCCTTTTCTATAGCGTGGAGGGTCCGGGTTCCATGCATGCACCTTTGTTGATTTCGCTTGCGGTAGGTGTGATAATAGGGTTTTTAGCTCAGAAAAGCCGATTTTGCACTATGGGTGCCATTCGCGATTTAATTTTATTCAAGCAGTTTCATCTGTTTACGGGGATATTTGGATTAGTTATTGCAGCATTCATTGTGAATCTGGCAGTTCATCAATTTAATCCCGGTTTTGTTGATCAGCCTGTGGCACATACTATGCACTTTTGGAATTTTGCGGGCATGGTGCTGGCAGGGCTCGCTTTTACCCTCGCCGGAGGCTGTCCTGGGCGCCAGTTGTTTCTGTCGGGAGAGGGTGACGGCGATGCCGCGATATTTGTAATAGGCATGGTTGCAGGTGCCGCGTTTGCACATAATTTCGGGCTGGCCAGTTCTGCGGCGGGGGCTACGCCGGCGGGAATGGCGGCAGTTGCGATAGGCTTTTTAGCCTGTCTCTTAGTTGGATATACCATGAGAGAACGAATATAGGGGGATTAGAATATGGCTAATACTATAGACGCCAGAGGGCTTTCCTGTCCTCAGCCGGTCATTATGACCATAAATGAAATCAAAAAAATTAAAACCGGAGAAATCATCATTACAGTGGACACGGATACGGCTAAGGAAAATGTCAGCCGCGCTTCTTTGGCGCACGGTTGGACGATAGCGGATACCCGGCCGCTGAAGGGCGGATATGAAATTACAATAAGAAGGGAAGACTGAAGTGTTAAATATTTTTCGCAGAAAAAAAATTAAAGGAAATGAAGAAAATGCTGGAAAGGGGATATTGGTCTTTGACAGCACGACGGAGGTTATAAAAGCGGAAAGTCTGCTGAAGACCGGGGGATGGGACATAGAGGTGAAAGGGCCTCCGCCCGAAATTCGCAGCGGTTGCGACCTTGTTATCAAATTTCCCCTGATCGAAGAATTATCCATCGTCAGAAGGCTCTCTGAATTCGGAGTCAATCCGACGCAGATTATCCCCGTCACCAGTGTTTTATTGGAACCTGTAAATCTTCTGCATGAAAAAGAATATGGGGACTATCTTATGGTCAGGGCCGCCAATATGAAAATTACAGTGGACAGAAGGACGCGGCTGATAGTCAACGTTTCCGGGGGCGGTTGTCCCGATGTTCCGTATTTAGCAGAGCAGATGGTCAGTAAAGATTTAAATAATGCGCCAAAACCCAGGGATATCGGCTATACTCTTTGTGCCTATGCGCTTCAAATTGCCTATGAGCGGATGGTGAAGCTATGCTCGGTATAATCGGAACTATTCCCCAAAAAGATTTCCCTCTCGTCCACGGTACGATTTTTCTTAAAGGGGATCAGCTTGTCATAGGGGATGAAAAAATTGATATCAAGCGCGGAACACCGGCAATGATTGCGGCAGCAGCAAAAACTTTAAATTATATGGGAAGGCCAAATCCCTACTGCTATTTGGTCGGTGACATCGGCAATGGAGAGGGATGCAGGCTGCTTTACAGGCATTTGATTGAAAAAATCGCAGACATCTCTTTTAAAACTCTTGCATTGCATTATTTTCAGCCGGATCTGGCTCTTTTCAAACAGTTATTATCAAAAATTAACGGGATGCCGATTCGTCCGATTCTGATTGCCGATGCGGGGTTCATGTATGTAGCTAAAATGGGCAATGATGCGTCATATTTTGATTTATTTACGCCCGATGCCGGTGAGCTTGCATATTTGGCCGATGAAGAT
>CAZHBR010000033.1:3885-5769 GCA_964530755.1 uncultured Oscillospiraceae bacterium
GGGGATTTATACTGCACGAAGAAAATCTGGTCCCGGATCTGATTAGAAGGGCATATTCACATGGCAATGCCTCTTCATATTTGTTGGTTAAAGGGGCAAACGATTACGTTGCCGATAAAAACGGTATCATAGCATCCGTAGACAGCCCGATGGTTAAGGAGCTTGAGGCTATAGGGGGTACAGGAGATACCTTGACCGGGATAGTGTCTGCTATGATTGACTCCGGGATGAACATAGAATCATCAGCCGTCAAGGCGGCCAAGGTGAATCGATTGGCGGGGCTTTTTGGAAAGCCGACTCCGGCAACGCAGATATACGATATTATCAGGGAGATACCGCTTGCCCTCGATAAGATTTTAAAGTGAAAATTAAGGAACAAGATTAGGCCTGTTTACAGGCCGATTTTCCATTTACGAGCTTAAATGTATCCATGCAGTGATCTAAAAATGCCTGACAAAGGGGAGAAAAAACGCAGTTGCTGCGATAGATCAGATAAAGATTTCTTTCAAGATCGAGATTCGGCAGCCTGTATCCCTTCATCAGCCCCGATGTCAATTCCTCAAAAACAGCCCTGCGGGATATCACTGTCATTCCTAATCCTGTCTTAACGGCCTCTTTTATAGCTTCCTGGTTTTCCAGGTATGCTACTACTTTCAATTTTAGTTCTTTTTTTTCGAAAAACCTTTTCAGTGCGTTTTCAAAGACTATCCGGGTTGCCGAGCCGGGTTCCCTCATTATGAAGGGAATATCGAGAAATATCTCTTTGTTTGCTTCAGATTTCAGATCAAGTTCATGCAGCCGGGGGCCGATCCCGTCATGCCTGTCGCTGTCTGTTCCTTCCGGCTCTTTTGTAAGTCTTTCGTCTGGAAAAGCCGTATTCGGATTTCCGACCAGTATCAGATCGTCCTTTAACAATTTAATCTGGTTGATTCCTGCAGGGCGCACCGGTTCACCCACAAACCCCAGATCGTAGGTGCAATTCTTGACGCATTCAAATACCTGCTGCGTGTCCCTGTGCATTACCGCAAAAGTTACTTTGGGGTATTTTGCCATAAAATCCTTCATAAGCCCCGGCAGAATGTATATGCTCGGGATACTGCTTGCCGCTATTTCCAAATGACCTTTTATGATCCGATATTCCTGCTGAATGGTAAAAAGAGCTTTTTTTTCTAAATCCAGCAGTTGACGGCTGTATTGAAAAAGGATCTTTCCGGCATCGGTCAGTTGAAGCTCCCGCCGGCTTCGATCAAAAAGAGGGGTCCCGATCTCATTTTCCAGCGCCTTGACGTGAGCGCTCACTGTGGGCTGGGACAGAAAGATTTTTTCTGCGGCGCGGGAAAAGTTTCGTTGTCTGGCAACTTCTACAAATACCTTCAGCTGGTGAAAATCCATATAATAATTCCCTCCGTATGATTTTTTAAATATTTATCAATTATTATCATAACATACCAAAACTGCTTTATCGCATTTTTTTATCATTGAATCAATATAGGCGTCATACCCTTTGATTCTTTGGAATAGAATGTAATTATGAAAGGCGGGCGCTATGAGAATAAAGATGAATTCATCGCATAAATGGATAGTTGTTTTCGTAATTGCCACGTTGTCAATAGGACTGATTTTAGCCTCCTTCAACCCCACGATGGGGCAGGGGAGAAAAATACCGATCTATTCGGTTTTGACAGACGAAAAAAAGCTTGCTATATCCTTTGATGCGGCATGGGGTAACGAGCATACCGGCCCCATATTGGATATATTAGATGAATATGGCATAAAAACCACATTTTTTTTAGTGGATTTCTGGGCAAAAAAGTATCCGGAGGATGTAAAGGAAATACACTTAAGGGGTCATGAGGTTGAAAATCATTCAACTACACACCCTGA
>CAZHBR010000033.1:5779-6361 GCA_964530755.1 uncultured Oscillospiraceae bacterium
CGGGCTTTCTCCGTCCCAGATCCGCACCGAGCTAGATACTGCAGCCGATACCATAGAAGAACTTACAGGAGTAAGGCCGGATTTATTCCGACCTCCTTTTGGCGCCTATAACAATGCGCTGATTGAGGAAGCAGAAGCGGCCGGATATAAGGTGATTCAGTGGTCCGTAGACAGTCTGGATTGGAAGGACATATCAGCAGATGAGATCGTAAAGCGCGTGCTTGACAAGGCGGAACCCGGATCCATCGTGCTTTTCCACAACAATGCCGAACATGTAAGGGAATATCTTCCCCTCATATTGGAAGGCCTTTTGAACGAAGGCTATAAGGTGGTGCCTGTGGGGGAATTGATTTACAGAGAAAATTATCATATTGACAATACAGGAAAACAGATCGATGACAGCGGTCTTATGTGAGAAGAAGGGGGAACCGGCTTTGGAAGTCGAGCAGGAGACAAATTTTGCGGAATTGAGGGGAACGATGCTTTGCCCCGTGGAATACAGCCATAAATCCTACGGGGAGGCCTTCTATAGTTTTCTGCTTGGTGTTGACCGTAAAAGCGGCTATAGGGATGAAATTCGAA
>CAZHBR010000033.1:6371-11166 GCA_964530755.1 uncultured Oscillospiraceae bacterium
AGTCAGGCTTATGAATTGTTGGCTTGGAAGAAGAGTGAATGATTTCAGAAAGATTGATCTGGAATCAGAACCCGAAACCTGACGACAGAATACTCATCGTTGGGCAAATCAGAACATACAATGAAAACCGGGATGGGAAAAACCGCCTGAACGTTGTGGTTTTTGCCAGAGAATTCTATCTCCTTGATCCGGAGGATCAGGAGGAGGACGAAAATAACGTTCAGTTGGAGGGCTTTCTTTGCAAAACGCCTATTCGCAGAATTTCCCCATTAGGAAGAGAAATTTGCGACATGATGCTGGCTGTCAACCGCATGTATAATAAATCCGATTACATACCATGCATAGCCTGGGGACGCAACGCGGGATATGCCGGAGGGCTTTCTGTAGGCACCTGCATTCGTATAAGCGGACGGATACAGAGCCGGGAGTACAGGAAAAAGGATGAGGAGGGTAATTTTTTCACCCGGGTAGCCTATGAGGTATCTATAATTAAAATCGATGAATGAACAGATCCTTTAGCGTATAATTTTCATTGGCAAAAATATAAAGAAACGGTGTCAAGTTGTAGTCTGGCTTGATGATTTTTCCGATGTCATTTAGCTAAACCCCGTTGCGGATCATAAGATCAAATCAGGACTGCAGGATTGTATGGTTTTTTTAAACGGTCTCACATCCGTTTCCCAAATGGCCTTGCGGCTTTTTTTTAGGACAAGTTCCTGCTTTTTTCAAAAGGTCCTGTATGTTTTAATTGATCTTTGTTTTTTCCCCAAGACCCCTATTTCACACTATCAGAAGAAGATAAGGCAGGCGGATTTGGAGATTAACCGGGATGCCATAGAGACCAAGCTGCAGAAAGATGAGTTAAAAAGGCTGAGGGACGGATACTTGATAAAATAAATCCCATGAAATTTAAACAAATTTGCAACCATTCCGACCAGTATATAGGTCGGGAAGATTTTAAGCCGGGGCATAGTGGGAAATTTGAACAGTTGAAGGAGATTTGCGATACGATTTGCGAAAAACGAGAACGTGTTCTCGTTTTCACACAGTTTAAAGAGATGACTGAACCGATTTCGATCAACAGATCTTCCTGTCTTGCAATTACAATATCTGTATGATAAACTGAACGGGACTTAAAATCGATGTAGATAAAGGAGCAAAAGCTATGCGCATTGCAATCGACGGAATGGGTGGAGATAATGCCCCGGTAGAAATTGTAAAAGGCTGCGTGGAGGCGGCTGGTCTCGTAGATGATGAAATTTTCATCTTCGGAGATGAAAACCGAATCGGTGAAGAACTGAATAAGTATAAATATAATTCTGCGCAGATAAAAATTGTACATGCTGTGGAGACAATCACAAATGAGGATACACCGGTCAGGGCCGTACGGATGAAGACGGATTCATCCCTGGTAAAAGGGCTAGAATTTCTTCGATCGCAGGATGTAGATCTTTTCATCTCGGCGGGTAACACCGGAGCGATCATAGCGGGATCTCTTTTTATTTTGGGCAGGATACAGGGAATAGATCGTCCGGCTATAGCCGCAACCTATCCTATCCTCGGTAAAAACAGCGTATCCTTACTCGTTGATGCGGGGGCCAATGTTGAATGTAAACCTAATAATCTACTGGAATTTGCAACCATGGGCAGCATATATATGGAAAAAGTTTTAGGTGTGGGAAACCCCCTTGTAGGCCTTGTGAACATAGGAACAGAGGAGACTAAAGGAACCACCGTGCTCAAATCGGCTCATTCCCTTCTTGAAAGAAGCGCAATCAATTTCCTTGGCAACGTAGAGGCAAGAGAAGTCTGTAAAGGGGCCTGCGATGTCATCGTCTGCGACGGGTTTGTCGGAAACATCATCCTTAAGCTTACAGAAGGCCTTGCATGGAGCATTTTTAAGCAGGTAAAAAACAAGGTGACAAAGGGTATGTTTAACAGGCTGGGCGCACTGCTGCTGGCCGGGAGTCTTAGGGAACTGAAAAATGAATTCGACTACTCAGAATATGGAGGTGCGCCTATTTTAGGTGTTAAAGGTGCAGTGGTCAAGATGCATGGATCTTCTAAAGCTAATGCGGTGAAAAATACAATCTTAAAGGGAATTCCCTATGCTGAAAATAAAGTGGTTCAGACTATTCAAGACTCTGTCTTTGAGCTTGAGGAAGTGATTATCAGTGAACAGTTCTGATTTCAGCACTATAATCGGTTATTTCTTTCAAAATCCTGACATACTTAATACTGCGCTTACCCACAGCTCCTTTAAAAATGAGGCGGGATGCACCAGCAATGAAAGGCTGGAGTTTCTTGGGGATGCAGTATTGGATTTAGTGATAAGCGAATACCTCTATAATAATGTCGGTTTGGAGGAAGGAACCCTGTCCAGGCTCAGATCCTTGATCGTATGCGAGCGTTCCTTGGCAAGGATCGGTAAAAAACTGAAAATCGGAGCCCATCTTGCGCTGGGGCGGGGCGAAGAGCAGATGGGCGTAAGGCAGCATAATTCGGTGACGGCAGATGCTATGGAGGCGGTGATCGGAGCTGTTTTTCTTGATGGAGGATTTGATGCGGCAAAGAATGTCGTGCTGTTTTTTTTTGGTTCCATAATAGATGAAGCATTATCGGGAAGGCTCATGTTCGATTTTAAAACGGAAATTCAGGAACTGCTTCAGGCGAAGGATGCTTCCGATATCTCTTACCGCATAGACAAGGAGGTAGGCCCTGACCACAACAAGCTGTTTTATGCCAGTTTGTGGACCGACGGAATCAGGCTTGGAAGGGGCAGGGGCAAAACTAAAAAAGAAGCGGAACAAAATGCGGCAAAAGCCGCTTTGGAAAACATGAGGAGCGAAGAGGAATAAGGTGTATTTTAAAAAGATCGATATTCAGGGTTTTAAATCCTTTGCGGAGCCTGTGAGCATTGAATTTCACGATGGAATTACCTGCATCGTAGGACCTAACGGCAGCGGTAAAAGCAATATATCCGATGCAGTAAGATGGGTCTTGGGAGAACAGAGCCCCAAAATGCTAAGGGGGGGCAGGATGGAGGAGATAATATTCGCCGGAACCGCCAACCGCAAGTCAAAAGGGATGGCGGAGGTTACTTTGATCATCGATAACTCAAAGAATATCTTACCGATTGAATACTCGGAGGTCGCTATAAGCAGAAGGATGTATCGATCGGGTGAAAGTGAATACTCTATAAATAAGGTTCCCTGCAGGCTTCGGGATATAAGAGATTTAATTATGGATACCGGCATAGGGGTGGATGGCTATTCTATCATAGGACAGGGCAAGATAGCAGATCTCATAAGCGGCAGACCCGATAGCCGCCGGGAGATTTTTGAAGAGGCTGCCGGAATTGTAAAATACCGAAACAGAAAAGAGGAAGCCGAGCGAAAGCTTGAAGCCGGAAAGAACAATCTTGATCGGGTTAACGACATCATAGGGGAAATAGAATCAAGACTGGACAGTTTAAAAGAAGAAAGCAAAAAGGCGGCAGAATACATAGCTTTGCGTGATAAATACAAAGGATTGCAGATAAATATAACGTTAAAAAACGTCGAAGGAAATGAAAGAAAAAATAAATATATAAAAGAAGATATGGCGCAGCTTTCAAAGCAGATTGAATTGACGGCAGCAGAGAAGGCCGCTGCGGACAAAGAGGCTTCAACCAATCGGGAAAGAAGTCTTGAATTGAATTTGTCAGGCGATGAAATAAGGGGACAGCTTGCGGCCCTGACAGAGGATATCAATTCGCTTTACAGTGAAAGGCAAATTTGCAATGAAAGGCTTCAGAATATCAAAAACAATCGCGAACGACTGATTGAAGAACTAGAAGCTTTGGCACGAAAAAGGGCGCAGGAAGAAAAAAATAGAAAACAACTTAGTACAAATAAAGAAAGCATAGCTCAAAAGCTGAAGGATTTAGAAGAGGAGTTTCGTCAAAAGAGCAGGGAGTATAGCCTGCTCTTAAAGGAACTGGAGGAAGCAGAAAAGATACTATCTGATAATAAAGACAGGATATATGAGGCGCATGGAATTATTTCAGCGAAAAAAGCGGAAATAGGCAGTCTGACGGCCTTGAGGAACAATTTAGTTGCAAGGAAGAAACATATATTATTGCAAAAGGAAAATTCCCATACAGAGGGTGATTTATCCTTTGAGGAATGCGAGAAGGCGGTCTTTGCCCTTGAAGCGTTAAGAAACAGCCTCAGCGAAGAGAAGCAGGAAATCCGGAAGGCTAAAGAAAAACATGACAGCATCGCGGCGAAAGAGAAAGAGCTACGCCAAAAAGAGGAGGATCTCAGGATCAGGCTGGGACAGGCTTCCGCAAGGAAAAAAATGATCGAGGATATGGAAAGCGCCTACGAAGGCTACAATCACGGGGTGCGCTATCTTATGAAATCGGAATTTCCCGGGATACATGGTGTGGTTGCAGATCTGATAGGGGTTCCGGCGGGATTTGAAATAGCTATTGAAACTGCCTTAGGCCCCGCGCTGCAAAATATCGTCTGCAGCGAGGATAAGGATGCTCGCATTGCCATAGATGCGCTAAAAAAGGATAGGGCCGGTCGATTGACGTTTCTGCCCATATCAGGCATAAAGGCTTATCCTGTTGATAGGAATAAGGGCTTTGCAGGCGAAGAGGGATTTAAGGGTTTCGCGGTGGACTGCATAAGGTTTAACGACAGATATCGCAATGTAATGGAGTATCTCCTTGGCCGCGTTTTGGTAGTAGGAAAATTGGAGGATGCAATACGCCTTTCTAGATCAGGCCGGGGGAATCTGCGTTTTA
>CAZHBR010000034.1:0-2166 GCA_964530755.1 uncultured Oscillospiraceae bacterium
GAATTACTCTTCATTTTGCAGACTCTATTTTATCACAGCAAAGTCCCCTTCGCAAGAAGCCCTGTAATTGAAAAAGGACAGAGTAATCTGTCCTTTTTCAATTATCGACATCTGCCCTAGCGCCTTCGCCTGATACCGCCGCCTTTCACGTTCATGCGCACTATGGCTTTTGCTATGGCGAACTTAGCCAACGCAATTTCATAATCATCATCGCTTGGCGACTTCAGCCATTCTTCCGCCTTCTGACGCTCAAGCTTAGAGCGCTCCACATCAATATCCTCGGGCCATTCGGCCGCATCGGTGAATATGACAATATTGTCCTTTACATCGATAAACCCGCCCGCTAGAGCCGCTACCTTAAAGTCCTTCGAACCGGCCTCCTGGATCCAAAGCTCACCTGCGGTGAGAAGCTTGCAGGCCCAGGTATGATTCGCCATAAAGCCCTCATCGCCAAGCAGGGTCCGAACGATAACCAATTCTATATCCCCTTTATAGAAAAGCTTTGAGGGGGTTATAACCTCTAAACGAGTGCTTTTAGCCATTGCTCTTTTCGAACCTCTCTACCACCTCATCAATGCCGCCGGCAAAGAGAAACATGGATTCGGGGATCTCATCATGTTTTCCTTCCAATATTTCTTTAAAGCCGCGAACCGTTTCCTTAAGCGGGATATATTTACCCGGTGTACCTGTAAACTGTTCAGCCACGTGGAAGGGCTGAGACAGGAACCTTTGAATCTTTCTTGCCCTTGCAACAGTCAGTCTGTCAGAATCGCTTAGCTCATCCATACCCAATATGGCTATGATATCCTGCAAGTCCTTATATCTTTGCAAAACCTCCTGTACGCCCCTGGCTGTGTTGTAATGCTCTTCACCCAGGATCAGCGGGTCCATTATCCTCGAAGTCGATTCAAGAGGATCGACAGCAGGATAAATGCCAAGCTCAGTAATAGATCTTGAAAGAACAGTGGTGGCATCTAAGTGAGCAAAAGTAGTGGCAGGGGCAGGGTCCGTAAGGTCATCGGCAGGCACATATATAGCCTGAACAGAAGTGATGGAACCCTTTTTAGTCGACGTTATCCGCTCCTGCAAAGCCCCCATTTCAGTCGCAAGGGTGGGTTGATAGCCTACAGCGCTGGGTACCCGCCCTAAAAGAGCCGATACTTCAGAGCCTGCCTGGGTAAAACGGAATATATTATCAATGAACAGCAATACATCCTGACCTTCCTCGTCACGGAAGTGCTCCGCCATTGTGAGTCCCGTAAGGCCTACGCGCATTCTCGCACCAGGCGGCTCGTTCATCTGTCCAAATACCATAGCGGTCTTGTCAATTACACCGGATTCGATCATCTCATAGTAGAGATCGTTTCCCTCCCTTGTCCTTTCGCCTACACCCGCAAACACGGAAATACCGCCGTGCTCTTTTGCTATATTGTTTATCAATTCCTGAATGAGCACCGTCTTGCCGACGCCGGCTCCGCCGAAGAGACCGACCTTACCCCCCCTCGTATAAGGGGCGATCAGATCGACTACCTTTATACCGGTTTCAAATATCTGCGATGATGTATCCTGCTCCTCAAAAGACGGTGCCGGCCTGTGAATCGGCATCCTTTTTTCAGTTTCGCAGGGTCCTTTATCATCGATAGTATCACCTGTTACATTGAATAAGCGCCCAAGCACTTCATTTCCCACGGGAACGGCTATAGGTCCCCCGCTGTCGACGGCCTCCATACCGCGAGTCAGACCGTCGGTTGAGGAAAGGGCTACGCATCGAACTACATCATCACCGATATGCTGTGCGGCCTCGGCTACGATGTTTCTTTCGCTATGCTTTATCGATATGGCATTCAGCAGCTCCGGCATTTCATCCGGGTTGAATTTAATGTCCACCACAGGTCCGATAATCTGGTGAACAATTCCTTTATGCTGACTCACAATTCTACCTCCTTATTACGCCAGAGCCTCGGCTCCGCCTACGATCTCTGATATCTCTCTTGTAATAGCCGCCTGTCTTGCCCTGTTGTAGTTCAAGGTCAGGTTTGCGATCATTTCATTGGCGTTGTCGGTGGCGCTTTCCATAGCCATTCGCCTTGCTGCATGTTCACAGGTAGCGGATTCGACTATGGCACTGTACACCATGATCTCCACATATTTGGGGATCAGATAGTT
>CAZHBR010000034.1:2176-11160 GCA_964530755.1 uncultured Oscillospiraceae bacterium
TACAGAAGGTTCGTATTCTACCTCCTTGTCAAGGGGCGGAAGCTCCAAACCTCCCTTTACCTCCAAGGGAAGCAAAGTGGCGTGGGCGGCCCTTTGCACCAGAGGGCTTACAAAATGGCTGTATACCAAAACTAATTTATCTATTTCGCCGTTGTCATACATATCGATGACAGGCCGCGTTATTATATTTCTTGTATCCAAAAATGAGATGTTCTCCGGTGGAAGCATATACTCTCCCTTGATTGAATATCCCCGCTTTGCAAAAAAATCTCTCCCTTTGCTGCCTATAGCTATTATAATCGCTTCCCCCGCATCCTTATCTATAAGAGATTGGGCTTCCTTTATTACATTGGAATTGAAGCTGCCGCAAAGACCTCTGTTGCTTGTCATTATTACATAGGCTGTACTCTTTATTTCCCGGTTTCCTTCCAAATAGCGATCGGGAACATCGTGGACATTATGAAATATCTCCTCTATGGATTCAGTCACAAAATGAAAGTTGTCCTGGGTCCGATCAAAGGTGTTCTTGGCCTTTCTGAGTTTAGCGGCGGAGACCAGCTTCATGGCTTTTGTAATATGTTCCATGCTCGTGCTGCTCTTTATGCGTCGCTTTATGTCTCTCATGCTGTTTCCTGCCAAAGTGACACCCCCCTTCTAAAACTCATTGATCTTCTTAAATTCCTCTATGGCGGCCTTCAATTTCTCTTCGGTATCATCGTCAAGCTTGCCTGTCGATTTTATAGCCTTGCCCACATAAGGATGATGGGTATCCATAAAATCATATAGCTTATCCTCGAAATCTCCGATTTTTTCCACAAGAATATCCGCCAAATAGCCGTGAGATGCTGCGTATATGATCATAACCTGATGTTCGACCTTTACAGGCTCGTATTGGCCCTGCTTCAATATTTCCATAAGTATGCGCCCATGATCCAGCCTGTCCCTCGTGTCCTTATCAAGGTCAGAACCGAATTGGGCGAAACTGGCCAGCTCCCTATACTGAGCCAGCTCCAGACGGATTTTCCCCGCTACCTTCTTCATAGCCTTAATCTGGGCGTCGCCTCCTACCCGGGATACGGATATACCGGAGTTTACAGCCGGCCGCTGACCCGAGAAAAACAGCTCGGATTCCAGGAAAATCTGACCGTCTGTTATGGAAATAACGTTTGTTGGAATATATGCAGACACATCACCCGCCTGGGTCTCGATTATGGGGAGTGCGGTAATAGAGCCTCCGCCAAGTTCATCTGAAAGCTTAGCCGCCCGCTCAAGCAGCCTGCTGTGCAGATAGAAAACATCACCGGGGTAGGCTTCTCTTCCCGGCGGCCTTCTAAGCAGCAGCGACATGGCCCTGTAAGCGACAGCATGCTTGGAAAGATCGTCATAAATTATGAGGACGTCTTTTCCCTGATACATGAACTCCTCTCCCATCGCACATCCCGCATAAGGTGCTATGTACTGAAGAGGTGCAACGTCGCTGGCAGTAGCAGAGACCACGATGGTATAACCCATCGCCTCCTTTTTTTCAAGAGTCTGCACTATCTGGGCAACAGTCGATTTTTTTTGACCGATAGCAACATAGATGCAAATTACATCTTCTTCTTTTTGATTGATTATAGTATCTATAGCGATGGCTGTCTTCCCCGTTTGTCTGTCGCCTATTATCAGCTCCCTTTGACCCCTCCCGATCGGAATCATGGAGTCTATGGCCTTTATGCCGGTCTGCAGGGGCTGATATACGGATCTTCTTTGCAAGACCCCGGGAGCCGGAAATTCAATGGGCCTTCCCTTATCACTTTTTATAGGCCCCTTTCCGTCTATAGGCTGGCCCAGTGCGTTGACAACCCGGCCTATCATGCCGTCTCCAACAGGCACCTGAACCACTTTTCCCGTAGGCTTTACTATATCGCCTTCTTTAATTTCCGAGTCGGGGCCCATTATTACTGTTCCCACGTTATCCTCTTCCAGATTCAAAGCCATTCCGTATATCTCGCCGGGGAACTCCAGGAGCTCTCCGGCCATGCAATTATCCAGACCGTAGATTCTGGCAATGCCGTCTCCTACCTGGATAACGGTACCGAAATTGGAGATTTCCAGCTCACTCTTATAATTCTTTATCTGTTCTTTAATAATTTCACTGATTTCTTCGGGCCTCAGATTCATGTTCTTAAGTCCCCCTTTCATTCCTTCTTATTCTCAATGCAGGCTGTCTGCGAGGTCAAGCAGTCTCTTCTTTATTGAGGCGTCTATGACCTTCCCCTCTATGAAAATTCGAACGCCGCCGATAATAGTGCGATCCGTTCGATTTTCCAGTTTGACTTTTTTCTGCAGGAGCTTCCCTGTTTCTTTTTCAAAGGCGGAAAGCTGTTTCGGGGGAAGAGGTAGGACAGAGAATATGGTTCCGATGGAGAACCCTCTGGCCTCATTAATCAGCAAACGATATTGCCTGACGATCCGCGGGAAATGCCTGGCTCTTCCTTTGTCCACCAGTATGTATAATAAGTGCTGAAGCTCCGGGGACACCCGGCCTTCCAGAACATTTCCTATTACCTTTTTCTTTTCTGAAGCGGAAATGACAGGCGTACAAAGAAATTCGAAAAACTCCTTTTCCTGCTTAAAAAGTTCATCCAGCGCAACCGCTTCCTCCAGGATAAGATCCGTTTTATTTCGATCCTCCGCAGCGTGAAACAGTGCTTTCCCATATGTTAAATCTACTGTTACATCCGCCATCCCGTTTTACCTGCCTCTTCAATGATTTCCGAAATCAGTTCTGTATGGCCGGAAGCATCCAGCTGTTTTTCCAGAACCTTTTCCGCCGCCAAAATCGCCAATGAGGCGATCTGAAGCTTCATTTCAGCTACAGCCCTTTGCTGAAGCCGCTGGATCTCCTGCTCGGCCATGTTTATCATATTCGCCGCCTTGGCATTCGCTTCATCCACAATGTCTTTGGCCTGGGCGTCTGCCTTAATTTTAGCATTCTTTATGATTTCACGGCCCTCTCCTTCAATCTCGGCAATTTTCTTTTCATAGGCCATGAGTTTATCCTCTGCCAATTGGTTAACCCTGTCGGCATTTTCAAAAGACTCTTTGACTTGATTCTGTCTGGCCACCATGAAATTATGTACCTTCTCAAAGAAGAAATGCTTGAGGATCAGATACAAAGTAATCAGCGTCAACCACATGAAAACGAGGGTCCAGTTAAATTCTATCAGCCCTGTATAGATCTCCAAACAACGCTCCTCCTTTCTTTATCTCTCAAAGCGCAGAGTTTTCCTATAGCATGCCCACGAAAGGATTTGCGAAAATGAGTACAATAGAGATAATAAATGCGAAAATACCGGTTGTTTCGGTGACAGCCTGGCCTACCAGCATGGTCTGCAGAATATCTGCTTTGGCCTCCGGCTGCCTTGCAACACCTTCAACGCCCTTCATACCGATGATGCCTTGACCGGTACCTATACCGAGAGCTGCTATCATGGTGAAGGATGCGGACATGGCTGACAATCCTAGAACGAAAGCTTCAGGGGTCACTAATGGAAACATTTGAATTCCTCCTTTGATGCGCTTGCAGTATTATCGCAAACGTCTGTGATATATTTTTTATTCTTATTTCAACGCTCTTCGTGTCCAACTACAGCAAGTGAAACGAAGGCCATCGTTAACATCGTAAATATGAATGCCTGCAGCACAGGCTCAAACATGTCAAAGAAAACATTTAAGGGAAGAGGTATCATATAGGTCAAAAATGGTATTCCTATGCTCAGCTTATCCGTAAAGGAATGCAGAGCCTGGAATGTGAGAGCCATGATTATCATCCCCCCCGTTATATTGCCGAATAACCGGAAGGCAAGCGATACAGGGAAGGAAATATCCTCGATAATCTTTATCGGAATCATAAAAGGATAGGGTTCGGTGTAATGCTTTAAATGACCGCCCAAGCCCTTGGTTCTTATAGAGCTCCCCTGAATGATGAAAAACGTGGCGCTGGACATGGCAAAGGCCATATTGACATCGGTCGTAACCGGCCGGAATCCGACCAGCCCCAACGCATTGCACAAAATAAGGTAAATGAATAAAGTCCCGATGTAGGGGGCATAGCCCAGATTTCTGCTTCCCATGGTGCTGGCTACCAATTTGTAGATACCATCTACGATGAGTTCCGCCACCAGCTGCAGCCCCTTCGGATCTCTTTGCATCTTTCTTGTGGAAACTAAGGCAAAAATAATCATCAAAGCCGCCACAATGAGCCCGAAAAATACGGTCTCCGTTATAAAGAGATTCCCATCAAAGAAGCCGATAATTTTACGCGGTCCTAAATGCTCAGTAGAATGCATGGATCTTTAACCCTCCTCTTCATCCTTATCCGGATGATCCTTGTCCTCGTCATCCTTTTCTTCTTCAGGATAAGGCTGCGATTTTAACGCGTTAAATATTTCTGTATACCAGTGCCGTTTGCCTTCCTTAGCCCATAAATCATTATCCAAATCGTTAAGCTTTTTACCCTTGGCACTGCTTTCGGTGAATTTCGGCTTAAAACCGTAAACGTAGTATATAGCGATTTTCAAGGTCATATAGCCAAGCAAAGTGGCAAGACCGCTCGCCGTCCCCAGCTTGTAGGACATATAAAAGCCTCCCCCATAAAGGAACAGGCGAAGCATATATCCCATTACCGCCAGTCCTACTCCCTTCCTTCGATCCAGTATCCGTCTTGTGGTAAAAGCCAGGAAGTTGAAGTTTACGATGGCAATGCACGTTCCAAGAGCTAACCCGTAGGCAAAGCGCACATTCCAACCCAAGAAAGGCAGTGAAATTAATTCAAATAATAATGCAACGATTATACCGTATTTAAGTATTTTATTTTTAAATTTTATTAACTCATTTTCTTTTGTCATTGTCTTTTTTTTTGGTGACGCTCATTATCTGATTATAGGCTCCCGTCAACCCGGCTGCAATACCCATTAAGAGCAAGATGATAAGAAAAACTATACCTGTACCCAGTTTATTGTCCAGCCAATGTCCTGCCACAGCGCCCAAAACTATGGGTATCGCAAGAGTAAGGCCCAACTGGGTACACAGCACCAATGCCTCAAGGCCGGCTGATCTATTTTCTTTTTTATCCTGCTTATCCATGACATCTTGTTAAATCCATAACAATTCCTTGTGAATATTTCACCCAGTATACCATGAAAACAAGCATCTCCGTATCACATTATAGAAATGTTACAAAGAAAAGTAAAGCATAAAAGTCGAAAAAGCGGTATAAATAATTTATAATTCCGCCAATTTTGATAATTCAATGCGGAACATAATCATCTAAAAGCCTGCAATTCCAACGAATCAGGACTATCCCGCCGCCGAAATATTAAGTTAAATATTAAACGTCCCCAAATAATGGCACACCTTCAAATCCCTTGTATCAAGTTCCTCAGCCATTTTTTCGAATAGAATCGCTTCCTGCAAGCTATTCCCTTTACCACCTCGGCCGTCTGAGCCATCATAACCACATAGTAAATCGGAAGCTTTAACAAAAACACGCCGGCAAACACTAAAGGAACTCCGACGCCCCAAACGCTTCCCGCTTCAAGGAACATCGCAAATCGGGTGTCCCCTCCGCAGCGCAATGTACCGGTAATGTGGATACCGCCGTATACGACCAACCACATCACCGAGCCGAAAATTATAAGGATCAGACGTGTGTAATGCCTCCCTTCGGGAGTGAAATTAAACAGATTAACTAAATAAGGCGAGGTCAAAATCAACAAAATGCCCGAAACCAATCCTATAAACATACCTATGCGAACCAGTCTTTTTGCAAGTGCAAAGGCATAATCCATCTTGCCCATCCCAATCTGCTGACCGACCAGAATCAATAAGGCATCCCCCATACTGAAAATTGCCATTATGAACATGCTTTCTATGGTTCTTGCGGCTTGAATTGCAGCAAATTCTGTGACACCCATGCGCCCGTAAAAAGCACCATAGGTAGCCATGCCAAGAGCCCAAAGCGTTTCATTGACAGTCACGGGCAAAGATGTAGCCCATACTCTTTGGGCCAGACTCTTGCCCCATCCTGCGAATTCGGAAAAAGCGGCACCGATAACGTTTTTACCTTTGAATACCACAAGGTAAAGAAGCAGCAGCTCTAAAAGCCTGGCTGACACGGTGGCAATAGCGGCCCCGACTACACCTAAAGCCGGCAGACCTAATTTCCCAAATATCAGAAGATAATTGAGCAGGGTATTTGTAGAAAAGGCTATAGTGCTTATAACCAGGGGGATCCTCGTCTGCTGGGTTGCCCTTAAAGCTGCATTAAAGGGCATGGTAACGGCAATGATCAGCACGCAAACGGATGCTATCCGCATGTAGTCTTTCCCTACCTTTATTGCCGAAGGGATATTCGTAAACACTCTGAGGGTTGCAGAAGGAAAGAACATCGCGGGAATGAAAAACAGCATCGCGATGCCCAAACTGACAATAGCGGTAAACCCTATCACCTTTCTTATACCCGACAGATTCCTTGCCCCCCAAAACTGGGACATAAACGCTGCAGCCCCGCTTGATAGACCGAACATCAGCCCCATATGAATAAAGAAAAGCTGATTTGAAAGGCCTACGGCGGACAGGGCCGTTTCTCCCAGGCTTCCAACCATTAACGTATCGACCAGATTTAATGATGTGGAAATGAGATTCTGAAGAGCGATCGGAAGAATCACCCTGAAAAGGGTCCTGTATAAAGATCTTGTTTCGATCATAGGCTTTACCATGAGTATCTGTTTTTCAGTATTTCCACAATTCTTTCCGAAGCTTTGCCGTCTCCATAGGGATTTACAGCCCTGGCCATTTTTTCATAGGCATCGAAATCCGTCAAAAGGGCCCTCGCCATTTCATAGATCGTCTTTCTTTCAGTCCCGGCAAGCATGACCGTTCCAGCCTCAACCGCCTCCGGCCTCTCGGTTTCCCGCCTTACAACGAGTACAGGCTTGCCCAAAGCCGGCGCTTCCTCCTGCATCCCGCCGGAGTCGGTAATTATCAGGCAAGACTGGGCCATGAGATTAACAAAGGGCTGATACTTCAAAGGTTCTATCAAGTGAATCCCTTTTGTATTACCCAGTATCAAGTCGGCTTCCCGCCTGACCTTCGGATTCATATGAACAGGGTAAATAATTTCGATATCTTCGAATTCTTCGGCAAGATCCTTAACAGCTTTGAAAATGTTCTTCATGTTTTCCCCAAGATTTTCCCTGCGGTGGCAGGTGACGGTAATGATCCTTTTTTCAATAAAGTCGATATCCGACAAAGGCCTTTCCAAAAACCTGTAGGGCTTTCCTGCTACTTCTAAAAGCGCATCGATAACGGTATTCCCTGTCACATAAATCCTGTCCTCCAGGATGCCCTCGGCCAACAGGTTTTGCCGATTACGCTTCGTTGGAGCGAAATGAATATCCGCCAATCGCCCTGTCATAACCCTGTTCATTTCTTCAGGAAAGGGTGAATATTTGTCGTAGGTCCTGAGTCCCGCTTCCACGTGACCCACGGCGATTTTCTTGTAAAAAGCCGCCAGCGCTGTTGCAAAGGTTGTAGTAGTGTCCCCATGAACCAGGACCATATCCGGCTTTTCTCTCTCAAGCACAGATTCCATCCCCAAAACGACATTGGTCGTAATTCTGCCTACACTTTGATTGGGTTTCATTATATTGAGGTCATAATCGGGGGTCAGTTCGAAAAGCTCCAGAACCTGATCCAGCATCTCCCTGTGCTGGGCCGTGACACAGAGCGTTGATTTTATACCCTCCTCCTTTTGCAGTTTTTTCACTAAAGGCGCCATCTTAATAGCTTCCGGCCTAGTGCCGAATACAGTCATTATGTTCATTCTTTTTCCTTCTTTATACCGTTTAGAGGCTTCCCTATCCCCTGATCCTTTACAAACACATAGATCAATGTAGCAGCGACACACACAAGCAAGGCAGCATCAACAAATAAATTCCGGCTTATCAAAACGGCCGCAACACCCATAATGCCGCTGATGCAGTAAAGAGTGAGAACTGTGCGCTTTTGACCCATTCCCACCCTGAGTATCAGATGATGAACATGGCTCTTATCCGCTTCCATTATAGGTCTGCGATTGATGATGCGGCGAAGTATTGCAAAAACCGTATCAAAAATCGGCAAAGCCAAGGCAAAAATCGGAAGTATCGTGGCTATGACGGTAGCCCCCTTCATAGGGCTCATAACAGAAATTGAAGCGATCATAAATCCCAGATAGAGAGCGCCGCCGTCTCCCATAAAAATCTTTGCAGGATAAAAATTAAAAGGTAAAAACCCCAGGCAGCTCCCTGCCAGGGCTACGAAGGCCATGCATACCTCGTATCGTTGCCCTATGAAGGCTATATAGGCGATAACGAGAGTCGCTATAAAAGATACACCCGCTGCAAGACCATCAAGACCGTCAATGAGATTGATGGTATTAGTGATACCCACTATCCACAGCACCGTTATCAGCAGGCTGGCAATGGTGGGAAATTCAATTATGCCCGGCCCAAAGGGATCGCTGATAAAGGAGATTTTAACGGAAAAACAGTAAAGGATCAAAGCGCAGATGATCTGGCCGATAAGCTTAATTTTGGCCGGTAGCCCTTTGATATCATCGACTATTCCCATTATCAATATCAAAGTTGCTCCGATCCAGATTCCCCGGATGCGCACATCTGCCCATCCGGGCAAAAACAACAACATCGCCGCCATACTGCCGAAATAGATGGCGATGCCCCCAAATCGCGGCATTGTGCGCTTGTGCATCCTTCACTTAATGATTTGAGATTGAAAATAAATCCGTCAGCCGAGCCGATACCTTATGCAGAAACTTCACCTTGGCATTTTAAATTTATTGATAGGGAAGATATGATTTTCGGCAATACCGATTATTCTTCAAGTGAAGCAGAAAAAGTATTAGAAAGTATAAAAAATACAGATAACTTTGATTATGC
>CAZHBR010000035.1:0-10810 GCA_964530755.1 uncultured Oscillospiraceae bacterium
GGCTTTGCCGTTGTAGCCGATGAGGTAAGGAGTCTTGCCGCCAAATCCGCCGAAGCTGCAAAACAGACGGTAGAGTTGATTCAAAACTCTGTAGAAACGGTAACTCGCGGCACGCAAATTACTGAACAAACCTCCGAGGTACTAAAAAATTTAGGGGCCGGAGCAAAAAGAGTAAAAGATGCTGTTGGCAAAGTGGAACAGGCTACTGTCGAACAGGCCGGTGCCATAGAGCAAATAAAGCAAGGACTTAATCAGGTCTCCTCTGTAGTACAGATGAACGCCGCTACCGCCGAGGAGAACTCCGCTACAAGCGAGGAGATGTCCGCCCAGGCAGCGACATTGAACGAAGAGGTAGGAAAATTCAAGCTGAACATTGACATTAAAAAAAGTATATCCGTCGATGCACAGCTAAAGGAGCTGCCTGTGCCCGAGAAGGTGACGCTGGAAACAGAACCCTCTATGGGTAAATATTGAGCCCGGCTCTTAATGCAGCTGACACTCATAAGGAGACAATTTTTTAAGGCGCGGCCTTGAAACTCAAGAGGCCGCGTTCCTTGCCAAGAGCACCTGTTTAATATACAATTTATGCACTATCAGACCCAAAACTGGGGAGACGATAAAATGGACACTATACCATTTAACAAAAGGATAGGATTTACGCTTACTTTAGTATTTGTCTGCGGCATACTTTTAATCGGCGTTGTTTCTATAATCTATTTTTCCAGCAACAGCCGAAATGCAATAGGCAAAATCACCGAATCGCAAATCAAAAGCTCCCTTGCGACCATGGAAGCCGTTATAGAACATCTGAATATCGATTCCAAAATAGCAGCAAAAAATCTTGCAGAAAACGAAAACATAATAGCGGCCCTCGAAGGTGAGGATGCTGCAGCACTCGTTGAAGCCGCAAACAATGAAGTAAACAGAATCGGTTTAACCGTAGATTTCATTACATTTATAAATAACCAGGGCAAGGTCATCGCCCGCACTCATTCTGAAAAAAAAGGTGATAATGTCGCATATCAAAAAAACATTATTATGGCCCTTGAAGGCAAAAGCACATCCCACCTTGAAACAGGAAACGAAGTGAAGCTGAGCGTCAGGGCCGGTGCCCCTGTAAAAAACGAAACAGGAGACATCATAGGTGCTGTATCAGCAGGCTACTTCATGCTTAATGCTGATTTTATAGAGGATCTTAAGAGGATAACGAATAATGAATTCAGCATTTTCCTCAATAATGAAAGAGTAAACACGACACTGAGGCAAAACAAAATCAGAGCCCTTTCCACAAAGCTGGACCCGCAAATTGCCGAAATGGTAATTGGAAAGAAGCAAAGCTATATCGGTGAGAGCAAAATATTTAGCACCGCCTATATTGTCTCATACAAACCTATCATCGATTCTGAAGGAAATGCTATAGGCGCTATCGGCACAGGAATGGCAATTGATCAGATAAATGCGCTGAGGCAGAAAACTGTTTCAGGCGCAATCCTTATGGAACTGGTGCTTATGGCATTGGTAATCGCATTGCTCTTATTCTATGTTAGGCGATTTATCACAAAGCCTTTAACTGATATGGCTAAAAGCTCGGAGCAGATAGCGAAAGGAAATCTTGAGGCTGTAATATCTCACACGTCCGATAACGAGCTTGGAATACTGGCCGATGCTCTTCGAACGATGACAGCCAGGCTGAACAACTATATTATAGATTTGCGTCGAAGGAAAGATGACCTTCTTACCGCTCTTTACCAGGCGGAACAAGCCAAACAGATTAAAACACAATTTCTTGCAAATATGAGCCATGAAATCCGTACACCCATGAACGCAATAATGGGCATGGCTTATCTTGCCATGAAAACCGACCTTAATTCAAAGCAGAGGGATTACATATCGAAAATACATCAATCCTCTGCTTTTTTGCTTGATATAATAAATGATATACTTGATTTCTCTAAAATTGAATCGGGGAAAATGACAATTGAGAATATCGAATTTGAACTTGAAAATACAATTGGAGAAAAGCTTGCATACGTAAGCAGGCAAGCCCAGGAAAAAGGGCTGGAATTCATATACAGCATCTCACCGGAGATTCCCAGCCACATAAAAGGGGATCCGCTGCGCCTTTCAGAGATCATCGTGAATCTTGCCAGCAATGCAGTTAAATTCACTGAAAAAGGACAGGTCTTTGTGAGAATTACTAAAATAGATCAGGCTGAGAATAAAGTAAAGCTTCAGTTTTCTGTAAGCGATACGGGAATAGGTATGGCACCAAAGCAGCAAAAACACCTATTTGAGGCGTTTACCCAAGCAGATACGTCGACGACACGCAGATTCGGTGGAACAGGCCTGGGCCTTGCCATATGCAAAAGCCTTGCCGATCTTATGGGCGGCACCATTGAGGTGGCAAGCGAGAAAGGAAAAGGCAGCGTCTTCCTGTTTACGTGCTGGTTTGATACCTTAAAGACAGGATGCCACAATACGATTCCAAATGAAATTAAAGGAAAGAATATTCTGATCGTCGATGACAACGAAACAGTCAGAAACCTGTTTGTGGAGTATTTAACGAATATGAAATTTCGGGTGAAAGCCGTACCAAGCGGCGAAGACGCCGTAAAAGCTGTAATAGAAACGAACATAACAAATTCATTTGACGTTGCTTTTATAGATTGGCACCTGGGTTCAGGCATCAACGGTATTGAAACTGCATTAAGGATCAAAGAAGAGGCACGTTTTATACACTCCCCTATATTAATTCTATTAACGCAATACGAAGAGGAAACCAGCTGCAAGAATCTCCCAGGTGATTGCATCGATGAGGTACTTGTTAAACCCATCACCCAATCCATGATCTATGATTGCCTGATCAGGCAATTTGCACCGGATATTAAGGAAGAATCCAAAAAGATGCCCTTTGAAAAAAGCTACAGCCTTTCAGGATTTAAGGTGCTGCTAGCAGAAGATAATGATATCAATTTGCAGCTTGCAAAGGAGCTATTGGAAAGCCAAGACATGTCGGTAGATGAAGCGAAAACCGGGCAGCAGGCAGTTACGCTGTTTGAAAATTCCCCGAAGAACACATACGATCTTGTACTTTTAGATTTACAGATGCCTGAATTAGATGGATTTGAAGTTACAAGGCACATTCGCGACAAGGATGCAAGCATCCCCATAATCGCTATGACGGCCAGAACGCTAGCAGAAGAAAAGCAGCAATGCTTTAACGCAGGGATGAACGGTCACGTTGCAAAGCCTATAGATGTAGATATTCTATTTACAACCCTTAAAAGATGCCTTAATGTGCATCAGGAAAAGGAGAAAGAACGCCCTCGAATGGAGGAAACCCCCATAGGGGGAATCGATACAGAACAAGGGTTGCGCCGAGCAGCCGGAAATAAAGAGCTATATGCGGAGCTGCTGCTGAACTTCGCCGCCCGTCAAAAGGAATTGATTAACAGTATTCGTACAGCCATTCTTCACAAAGACAATTTAACAGCCGAACAATTGATCCACTCCCTTAAGGGGATAGCGGGTAATGTGGGGGCTGCTGAAACCGTGCAGATGATTGTACATATGGAGAATTGGTTAAGGGAAAACCCCTCGAATTCCTCCCTGCCCCCGATGCTGAAAGATTTAGAAGCACAAATGAATAAAACGTCAAAAAACATTGACGAAGCGCCGCTGTTTAAGCGGGATATCGTGAAGACAAAGCCTGATACCGGCTATCGGACCTGCGATATAGACCACCTGTTAATGCTTTTGAACGAAGGTGATATGGAGGCGTTGGAATACTTCCGCAGCATAAGCTTTAGCCTGAGAACGGAAATGAGCGAGGCAGATTTTTGCGCGCTGGAACGCCATATAAGACAGTTTGATTTTTCCAAAGCCGCCGGGATATTAGAAAGCAAAGCTATGGAATAAAGGGGGAAAAAATAACCTTGAATGCAATGAAGCCGACAGTATTGGTCGTAGATGACATGCCTGATAATATTGCGCTGGTAAATGAGATACTCAAAAACAAATACAGGGTGCTTGCAGCTACAAATGGAATGAGGGCCCTGGAAATAGCGCAAAGAACTGTTCCTGATATCATTTTAATGGATGTTATGATGCCGGAAATGGACGGATATGAAACCTATCGCCGTATCAGAAAAAAGAACCTGCTTAAAAATATACCGATCCTCTTTTTAACGGCCAAGTCGGATGACGACGATGAAAAAAAGGGGTTGTCCCTGGGAGCGGCGGATTATATAATAAAACCCGTCAACCCATCGATACTGACCGCCCGAATAGAAACCCACTTAGAACTGAAAAGATCAAGGGACGCTTTAATAAAACAGAACCGGTATCTCGACAAGGAAGTGCAACGCCGTATAAAAAAGATCTCCGTCATTCAAGAGGCTTCGATCATGGCTATGGCAGCCTTGGCAGAGACAAGAGATAATGAAACAGGCCGGCACCTACGCCGTGCCAAGCACTATATAGAAGAATTGGCTGAATATATGGGAGGCATGGAAAAATATAAAAACATATTGACACCTGAAAGAATAAAAATGATAGCCTTATCTTCACCCTTGCACGATATAGGGAAAATCGGCATACCCGATCATATCCTTCTTAAACCCGGCCCTTTGACCAAAGAGGAATACGAAATCATGAAAAAGCATCCCATCATAGGTAGGGATGCTATTGTTCGCGCCGAAAAATTGATCGGTGATGCGGATACTTTTCTCACCTGCGCTCGAATGATAGCCTATTCGCATCATGAAAAATGGGATGGAAGCGGCTATCCCGAAGGTCTATCCGGTGAAGATATACCGCTTTCCGCAAGGTTGATGGCAATAGTGGATGCATATGATGCACTTACGTCCGAACGCGTTTACAAAGAAGCTGTTTCTCATGAAAAAGCGATAGCGATCATAGAGGCGGATTCAGGCAGGCATTTTGACCCTGATGTGGTAAAGGCTTTTCTAGCCCTTAAGGAAAAGTTCAAACATATTTCAAAGATCTATAAAAATGGCACGGAAGATATATCTGTTAGTATTGCGGTATCCGGGAAACGAGAGAAGACCAATGATAAAAAATCTAAAAACTAAATCCACGCTCTTATCGATCATCCTGCTGATTATTGTTACATCCTTGACGCAGCAGTCTTTTGCTTCGCAAAATCAGGCCTTTGACATTGATGCATCATTTGATGATCACAGCGCTATCATACTTTTTATAGAGCCTGATACCGGAGATATCCTTTATGCAAATAAGGCCGCGGCGAAATTTTACGGCTATGCCAGGAACCAAATGACTGCAATGCACATATCAAAGATATGCACAAAGGAAGCAAGCCAACTCTTCCAATGCATGATGGAAGCGACTAATGAAAAGGAAAGCCTTTTTGTTTCAAAACACAGGCTCGCCGATGGTGAGCTGCGCTGGATGGAAATACATTCAAGCCCTGTAAAATATCAAAACGGAACAGCTTTGTTCACCATTGTTCACGACATCAATGATAGTGTGATGATAAAGGAAAAGCGGGAAAAATTGATATATGTATCTGCTTTTGCCGTTATAGTCCTGTTAATTACACTTCTTTTGCTGGTGTTAAATTTAAAAAGGAAAACCAAATCCCTAAGGATTGCCTATAAGGACCTGAAAATATTTAATACACAAAAGGAAGCATTTATGAATGCATATTCCGGGTTTATATATTTAAAGAACAAGGATCTAAAATACGTATTTGCCAATGAGGCGATGAAGAAGCATTTCAAACTCACCGATGAAGAATTAATCGGCAGTGACGATACAATTATGATGAATACCAGGCTTGCTGAAAGCAATATAAAATCGGATAAGAACGCCTTAAATGAAAACAAACTGATCACCGATACCATCCCTTGGAACGATAAATTTTTAAGGGTAACCAAATTCCCTGTGCACATGCCAAATGACACCGTCGGTGTTGGAGCCTATATTCGCGATGTGACGGAAGAACAAAGGCAAAAAGAGCATCAGGAAAGAATGCTGAAGCATAAGAAACTTTTATTAGATGTAACAACACACAGTTTTAAAAACACTCAGGAACAGCTTGATTATGTGCTTCATGAGCTTCTGAAAATGTCGGACAGCCAGTACGGCTATATCTATTTCTACAGCGAAGAAAAAAAGGAATTCGTCCTAAATTCGTGGACACAGGGTGTCATGAAATCGTGTACAGTTAAAGGGAAGCCAAAGATCTACCAGCTTGAAAAAACAGGCATCTGGGGCGAGGTGGTGAGGCAGAGAAAACCGATAATAGTCAACGATTTTCAAAGACCTAATCCACTAAAGAAGGGTTATCCTGAAGGACACGTGGAGCTAAAAAAATTTATGTCCATACCGGTTATCATTGACGATAAGATAGTCGCTGTCGTAGGCTTCGGAAATAAACCGACAGATTATGACGATGCCGATGTACGCGAGATGACAATACTTATGAGCGGAGTATGGAATGCGGTAAAGAGAAGGGAGACCGAGGAAACGCTGGCCAATGAGCGCAACAAATATTACCAGACCCTCTTGTCCATAGGTGACGGAGTAATGGTCATCGACCACAATAAAAATATAGTGTTTTTAAATTCAGTTGCGGAAGAACTGACCGGCTGGTCAATAGAAGAAGCCTCTGGAATCCATTACAAGGATATATTTGTAATATCCCACGAGCAGGAGGGCTTTACAATTAACGATCCGGTATCTATAGCCTTTGACACAGGCCGCATTCAGGAATTAGGCAACCATGCGATTTTAACATCTAAAACGGGTAAACGATATTACCTTGAAGACAGTGCTGCACCGATATTTGATGAGGCGGGTACGATGACAGGCGTTGTACTTGTTTTCAGGGATATAACGGAAAAGAAAGAGCAGCGGAAAAAAATCGAATACATGAGCTTTCATGATTCCCTGACAGGATTATACAACAGACGCTTCTTTGAAGAGGAGATGAGCCGTTTGGATACTGAGCGGAATCTGCCAATTTCAATACTTATAGGGGATGTCAATAATTTAAAGCTGACAAATGATATATTCGGTCACGCCTTCGGAGATATGGTGCTTGAAAGGGTAAGCGAAATCATGCGCCATGCAAGCAGGTCTGATGATATTATCGCCCGTTGGGGAGGCGATGAATTTGTGATCCTGCTTCCTAAAACAAATCAAGACGAAGCGGAAAAAATAGCCAACAGGATAAAAGAACAAATCTCGGTACAGCAGATTCGTGCTGTTAAATGCAGCATCTCTATGGGATGTGATACAAAAACGAGCGTGGACGAGGACGTTGTAAGAGTGCTAAATAACGCCGAGATCAAAATGTATTCTGCAAAGACTTTAGGTAGGGAAGAAACACAGGATTATGAACTTCACAGCATAATAAAAACTCTTTATGAAAGCGGTCAAAGGGAAAATGAGCACGCGGCTAACGTAAGCAGAATATGCAAAAGAATGGGGTTTGCGCTGAAGCTTTCTGAATCGGATCTGGTGCAATTAAATCAAGCCGCCCATCTTCACGACATAGGAAAAATTGCCCTCAGTACCAGGATTTTGAATAATTACTATTCACTGAACGCCGTGGAACAAAAAGAGGCAGCCCTTCATCCGATTATAGGCTTTAGAGTTCTGAACTACTTTGATGAAACCGTTGAATTGGCAGATGCTATTTTGGCTCATCATGAAAATTGGGACGGATCAGGTTATCCGAAAGGATTGAAAGCGGAAAAAATACCCTTGTTTGCACGCATTATATCCCTTGCCAATGCATATGATCGCATGATTCATGATCCGAAGGCCAGAAGCGAGGATGAAGTGATAAATGAAATTAAAGCGCTAAGCGGAATAAAATTTGACCCGCTCTTTGTTGATGTTCTGATCGATGTGTTAAATAAATGAGGGTGGATTAAATAAATGCCGCAGTATGGATATTCTAGAATAGATGGAAATCATCCATAAATTTAACGATTATAATACCGTGGCATAAATCTGCCAACGTTGATGTGCTGCCCGACACCTGCTATGCTTTAATGCCGAACCCTAAATCCACGAAGCTATAGTCACTAAAACAGGATTTTGCGATAGGCGCTATCACCTGATAATTGCCTGCTTTATAATTCTGTCTCTATACTTGCTGATTTTTGATGACATAGATCAGGTATTTCATCTGCCCCGCCTTAAGGAAAACGTTCCGGCTCTTAGTTATGCTTATAATATCCTCACAAGACCCGAACATTTGCTTTGGATAGATTTGCTTTCCACCATCTGTTTCTTTGAAAATCCATTCGCAAATGTCAGGATATCGAAATTTGTTCTTTCTAAAGCTCTAGTCCTTGTAAAGATCAAAGGGCCCTCCGGCAATGATATAGGCACTTTGATTGCTGCAACGCATAAATGACTGAAATCCAATCAGCTTTAAACTAGTCAGACGCAATTGAGGAATGTTGGCAGCCCGGTTCATATTAGAAATATCAGCGGGCATGCAACTTTGCCGCGTGCAAATCTTCTGGCAGCTTACAAAGAGAGACGGATGACATTGCGTATTATAGGCATTTTCACCCCGAAAAAAATTTCCGGCATACCCTTGATATCTTCCAGAATAAATTATTACCTGACCTGTGCGGATACCGTCACTCATCGCTTTGACTATGACTTCTACAATGTTGGGCTGACTCTCTACACTTTCCCACAGCCTTCTTCCTTCTTCTTCAGAGGATACGTACAGGTTGACAAGGTGCGGAAACAAAGTTTCGTGCCAATCACAATGGCCGGAGCAAAGCCCCATAATTCCTGCAACCTCATAATAGTCATCGGTTGTCATTTCTCCTTCTTGCTCTCGCTGCGCCAAACCGCTATTACATAATTGCTGAAGTCGGAAAAGTACGCCCCTTATTCAATCTGAGCCTTTACGGCATCAAAAGTAATTTCCGGAATATCTTCAATGCGTGTGGGATTGCGGCAGGCCCCAAAAATTCAAGACCTTTAAAATAGCGTTCAAGGTTGTGCCGAAATGTTCCCCGTTTGCCATAAAGCTGCTTTGTATACGACTCCAGAAAGTCATACCCATTTGAAGAAGGAAACACCAATTCTTGTCTCATGATAACCCCCCCACAGTCCCTATTCAGGCGGTGTATAAACCATTCTGGTGGACAGCCGAATCCCGTATTCTTTTTCGATCGAAAACCCTTCATATTTCCTGTCTAAAGCCCGAATGCGCTGCCTGGTTACCCCCGTCGGCGAGTTCCCGTCGGTTATTATCACAGGGGAGTCAAATATTGCACTGCGTTCTAACTCTTTCCTACACTGATCTATATCTGAAACCTGCGGGTGACGTTTCAAAGCATTCCGTAATGTTGCATTTGAAAATAATGTTGCATGTCGAATGGAATCAATTACATCCTGGAAATCGTTGAGTCCTTCGTGGGGATAGATTTTTCTCCCGCCCTCCATCATTTCATATATCTTATTAGACAGCTTTACACTGTGCTTGAAATGTAGTTTTTCAAATCCGATATCGTCCTGTAGGGGGGATGGCTTATCCATGGAAATACCGTAGGCATATTGATGATGACACCGCCTAAATGGCTGAAAGCCAATGGGCAAAATAACGTTGTTTAGCTCATGTTTCATGCCGCTCTTGCTGGTTAATCCAGTCAGCATGAGCCGCTCTTTTGCTCGCCACCCGGGTATGTGAAATATCACACCATATTGAAGCTCGTCCGCCTCTTTTTTGGTCAACGGGTTCCAGATTTTCTTTTCAGCGTCCCACTGGCAGGTGGCAAAAAATAAGGCCACCTCAAAATCGTTGGTGATGTCCAACCATGTTGTATCCAAGCCATAGTGCTGAGCAAGCGGATCGATTAAGATATCGCTGTAATGTTCCTCCCAAAATTGAACGATTGCCAAGCGACGGAGAAAAGCGCCAAATGCTTCAATCCGCATATCGGCGACCAGCCGATATAACTGCCTCTCCTTCTCCGTGCTCAGTTTTTCTAAGAAGCGATGCAAAGACGCCTGGCTTTTGGGATAGATTCGATTTTCGCCCCGATAATAATGATTCCGTTCTCCCTGACCAATGACAATTCCGTGGGGGTACTGCATCGTGAACCCACAGGTTTTAGCATCTCTGTACAATGTCTCTTTGAAGAATGCTGCAAGAAAATCTTTCTCTTTTTCCTCGCCGAACCTATGATCTCCCGCATAGTACGATTCTCCGCGATAACTGCTTTCCGTAACTCTTTGACATTCCATGCGGTCTTTCAAGTTTTCGCGGCAAAGCCTCTCTATATCATCGAATGTGATTTCAAATGGCTCGTTTGAAAGAGTGTGATTTCGTCGCTTGGTGATGTAATTCATCATGATTCCACATTTCTCTTTGTCGTTTTTATAAGGAGCGATTACATCAAACATCGTACCACATCTTTTCAAGCAAAGAAAGGCAGCGCAAAACGCGCTGCTGCTAAAAAGCACAGCCCGGCAGGGGGAGGAAACCTGCGCATGTATAAATATGCTGAATTGTAATATGCAAAGATGATAATAAAAAACAAGACATTCAAACCTTATCCCGTTACTTTCCAAAAACGGGAGCATTATGAGGATTCCGATTTGCTTCAGGGGTTAGATGGAAGGTGCTGGTCTATTTGGCGCTTCGTATTATTAAGTTATAGTACTTTTTTCATTCTGGCTCTTGGAATTGTACTATACTGTTTACAGGCGCTGTGGATTAGTTTTTGACGCTTAACGCATGACGTTTCATTTAGCACGAGGTTACAATGAGCAAACAGGCCTGTGGAAG
>CAZHBR010000036.1:0-10712 GCA_964530755.1 uncultured Oscillospiraceae bacterium
CCCAGGGTTGTGGCTCCTGTATGCGTGGGTTCGAATCCCACTACCCACCCCATTACAATTTACAATTTTTTTGTCGCTGGGGTATAGCCAAGCGGTAAGGCAACGGACTCTGACTCCGTCATTCGAAGGTTCGAATCCTTCTACCCTAGCCAGTCGGCGACATAGCCAAGCGGTAAGGCAGAGGTCTGCAAAACCTTTATCCCCCGGTTCAAATCCGGGTGTCGCCTCCAGAACAAATCCCTACGATATTCACTGTAGGGATTTTATTTATTGTATATTTTTTTGATCATGCGACCGGCTAGATTCGCCATTTTAATAGGCGATTCCTTCATTCCCCCGGCAATCCAGCGACGAATGAGATCGATGCAGCCTGCCGTTATGAAAGAATAATAGTATTCATAAAGCTCAGGCTCTACGTTTCCCAAGAAAGAAAGCCATTCTCCGCGCGTTTTTGGCTTACCCAGGTCTATGATCCGTGAAAGAAAAGCGGAATCCTCGGAGCGAAGGACAACGATGCACAGCTCAGTATTCTTTGCCAAAAATTCAAAAGCTTCAGACATGATCGGCTGAAGGCCTTCTCGTCGATTTTCATTCAGGTGTTTTTCAAAGATGCTTCGCAGTTTCTCATACATATCGTCTTCAATCTGCTTATAAAGATCGTAAATATCCTGATAGTGAAGGTAAAATGTTCCCCGGTTAACATCGGCTAATGAGGCTAATTCCTTGACGCTGATATTCTTGATGTCTTTTTTTAGTAGCAATTCTATAAAGGCTTCTCGTAGGAGCTTCTTCGTCTTTCGAACTCTGCGGTCCGCTTTATTGCGATTCAATTTCATCCCTCCGTTTAACAATAGGTTTTTAAGTGTCGATTATAGGACTTCAGCCGAATGAATTGATCATTGCATTAGCCCTCTGTTAGAATTATACTAAACATAAGTCAATAAATCAACATATGTCTAGATAGGGATTTTGTTTAATGGCTGAAATGATCCTGAAATATAAGAAAACAATACTGATCGGAATGATTATGGCAGCGCTAATTTCTGCTGTAATGATGCAGTTTGTTAAAATAAATTATGATTTAACCTCCTATCTGCCTAAAAAAGTTCCGTCTGCCATCGCCTTAGATGAAATAAGAAATAGCTTTGATGATGAAATACCAAATCTCAATGTTTGCATACCAGGCATAAGCGTATCGGAGGCTATGGCTGTTAAAGAAAGCCTGATAAACATTCCGGGTGTTTATTCTGTTTTGTGGCTTGATGATGCAGCGGATATCTACCTTCCGCTGTCCTCCTTTGATCAAAGCACTGTATCCTCCTGGTACAAGAATGAGCACGCACTGTTTCTCGTTGCAGGAAACACGGAGCAAAGCACCGAAGTATTGAAAGATATAAAAGAAGCCGTGGGCGAAGATGCCATCCTTTCCGGTCCCCTGCTCAATCAGGCTACGATACAAACGCTTTCCACGGGGGAAGTTTCCAGAATAATATTTTATGTAATCCCTTTAGTTTTGCTTGTACTTTTCATATCAACCAGTTCCTGGTTTGAGCCCGTTCTATTTCTTGCGGCTATAGGTGTTGCCATATTGATAAATGAAGGCACAAATCTGTTTATCGGTGAGATTTCCTATGTGACCCAGTCTACGAGCGCAGTGCTGCAATTGGCAGTATCTATGGACTATGCAGTATTTTTGCTTCACAGCTTCTCCAGATACCGGGCCAAAAAATACACCGTAGAAAAAGCAATGAAATATGCCATAAAGGAGTCCGCTTCTTCTATTGCGGCCAGCGCCGCTACGACAGTATTTGGGTTTCTCGCCCTCAGTCTCATGAAATTTAAGCTCGGGCCGAACCTGGGACTTGTTTTGGCCAAAGGAATACTGTTCAGCTTTATATCAGTAATGCTCTTGCTTCCTGTCCTGGCCGTGTACACGACGAAACTGATGGATAAAACTCATCACCGCTCCTTACTTCCTTCCTTTGCAGGCTTCAGCAAAATTATTATCAGAATCTGCCTGCCTCTTGCTATAGTCTTTATAATGCTGATAATGCCGAGCTTTTTAGCCCAAAAACATAACCATTTCATATACGGATCCTCCGGCATCCACAGCGAGGATTCGGACATTTCAAAGAACGAGAGGATTATTGAGGAACTGTTTGGACAAAAACAGCAAATGGTCCTGATGGTGCCTGAAGGCGACCAGGCAAAAGAAAGCGCTTTAAGCGATTCCCTTTTGAAGCATCCCGATATTACCTCCGTCATTTCCTATTCTGAAACTGTCGGATCGGAGATACCCCCGGGCTTTCTTTCAAAAGAGCATATTTCCAACTTTCATTCCAAGAGCAAAAGCCGCATAATTCTTTATGCAAACACTAAAGATGAAGGTGCATCGGCCTTTGCGCTGGTCGAGGAGATCCGCAGAATGGCCGAACGCTATTACGGGAACAGTTATCATCTGTTAGGTCAAAACGTAATCAATTATGATCTGAAAGATACGATAGTTAAAGATGCCCCCTTTGTAAACGGTGCAGCGACCCTGGCAATAGGTATGGTACTTTTAATAACGTTTAAAAGCCTGTCCCTGCCTTTTATCCTTCTTCTCACCATAAAAGGTGCCGTCTGGATAAATCTTGCCCTGCCCTACTTCATAGGGACCCATTTAAATTACGTGGGATTTCTGATAATCAGTTCGGTACAGCTAGGTGCAACGGTCGATTACGGTATACTTTTCGCAAACCAATATATGAAAAATCGACTGGCGAAACCCAAAAAAGAAGCTGCCAGAATGACGATAGAAAAAACTGCCGCTTCCATACTTTCACCAGCAAGTATTCTCGCCATCGCCTGCCTCATATTAGGTTTTGTCTCTACAAACGGGATAATAAAGGAACTGGGATTAATGCTCGGAAGAGGGGCTATAATTTCCTCGCTTATGGTGCTAACCTTTTTACCGGCCCTGCTGATTACATTTGACAGTATAATTTTGAAAACCACTAAAAACGCATTATCTGATTTGGAGGGATAGTCTTGAGACTTTACAATACCGTATTAAGAAAACAAAAGAACAGGAAAATAAAAAAACGGAGATTGATGCTGATCTTCCTGTCTTTTCTCCTTGTAGCTTCTATTGCTGTCCAAAGCCTGGCTCTGCCGGCCAATACACCGAAAGAAGAAATGATTTTCGCAAATCTAAATCTGGACGGCACAGTGGAAACGATATATGTGGTAAACAGCTTTGAGCTCGGAAGCGACGGACTGATTATCGACTACGGGAATTATACGGCATTCAGAGAGATTACATCAAAAGACTGCATCAAGGTTGAAAACGAGATGATAACCATTGATGCCAAAGCCGGAAGAGTTTATTACGAGGGAACATTGGATGGCAGTTCCCTGCCGTGGATTTTCGATATTCGCTATTATATAAACGGAAAAGAATACAAAGGGGAGATGATTTCAGGGAAAAGCGGCGCACTTGAAATAAGAATGAAAATAAAACAAAACCCCGAAGCATCAGACGTTTTCTTTAAGAGCTTTACGCTCCAAATATCTTTAAAATTAGACACATATCTGTGCAAAAATATAGTTGCTGAAGGGGCAACGATCAGCAATGCAGGCAAATTTAAACAACTGTCCTTCATGGCCCTGCCGGGCAAAGACAGCGAAATCACCGTTAATGCCGATGTAACAGACTTTGAAATGGAGGGGATATCGATCAACGGCATATCCATGAATTTAGATTTCGATTTGGATGAGGATCCATCAATGAGTTCAAAGCTTCATGATCTTAAAGACGGCATACGCAAACTTAATGACGGTGCAATTAAGCTTAAAGACGGTGCAAAGGAACTGTCTGACGGCACAGGGGAACTAATGGATGGAATTTTTGAATTAGATAAAGGGGCAAAAACGCTGTCTGACGGCGCATCTGAGCTGGCCGGCGGAGCTTTATCACTGACTGACGGCATCAGTGAATTAGACGAGGGTGTAAGAAAACTGTCAAAGGGAACGAGAGATCTTGCAAAAGGAACCGACGAGCTTAGTACGGGTTCAAAAAAATTGTACACGGGAGCGAGAGATTTGCACGCAGGAGCGAAAATTCTCAACGAGGGTCTTTCTCTGCTTTCTTTACAAAATGACGTGTTAGCCGACGGGGCGGGACAGATATTTGATGCCATGCTGAACGCAGCCAATTCACAATTAAGCGATGCATTCCCCCATCTTCCCGATCTGACCCGCGACAACTTCAATGACGTTATAAATGAAATCCTGCAGCAAATAGGAGCTCAGGCGCTGCAATCTGCGATTGAAAAGACAAAGGCCGATATCAGGGCCCAGGTGATATCCTTTCTTATAAACGATATCCTGGAGAAACAACCTGAATTAAGCGAGGAGGAGATATGCGGTATCATAAACAGCAGTGAAATGCAAAATATGATCGAAGCCGAAGTATCAAGGCAGCTAGAAGAAGCATATGATCAAATACTTGAATCGGTAAATCAGGGCCTTTTCGAAGATCAGTATTACAGGGCGCTTTTAGAACTGAAAGAGCAACTGTCGGGCTATGCAAATTTCTACAAAGGCATTATCGCATATATGGGCGGAGTGTCAGGAATTGCAAATGGTGCTTCGGATCTGACCGCAGGGCTTAAGGAATGGGAAAAAGGTATGAAGGAGTACAAAAAAGGTGCTGCCCAGGTAAACGATGGTGCGGTAGAGCTTCGGGACGGATCCATTCGGCTCAAAGACGGAACTGCAAAGCTGCTTGATGGATCAACAGAGTTAAGCGATGGCATAATAGAGATGGAAAACGGTACCATTGAATTAAAGGATGGAATTCTGGAGCTTCTAAACGGTTCTGTAGAGCTGCACGACGGAACAGTAGAATTCCTTGACGGGGCGGTTACCCTTGCCGAGGGAACGCTCAAATTCCGCGATAAAACATCGAATATGGATAAAGAGATCAAGGATATCATTAAAAACAGAATTGACAGCATACTAGGAGGATCATTCACGCCCTTGTCATTTGTGTCAGAAAAAAATAAGGATGTAATATCCATACAGTTTGCCATGCACACTGAGGATATAAAGATACCTGAAAAAGAATGCCCGCCTCCCCCGCCTGAGAAAAAGCTGTCACTGCTGGATCGGCTGCTGGCCCTGTTCAGCTTGTGAGCCTTGCATTTGTAATACGGTCAAGTCACATCCCGCCAGGATCATTCATAGAATACCATAGCAAAGTCCAATAAAATGACCGAAATGGAGAACATTCAATGAAAGATGATTTGCTTCCGCTTGACAAACTGCTCATAGGCAGAAATGCCATCGTCAGAATACTTAGAACGGAGGGTCCTGAGCGGCGCCGATTTCTCGATTTGGGACTGGCGCAGGGAACCTCCGTTAAAGCACTACACAAAAGCCCGTCAGGGGACCCCACGGCTTATTCAATAATGGGGGCCGTCATAGCGCTGAGAAACGAGGATGCGTCAAAAATACTGGTCGAAAGCCTTTAAGACTCTTTAATGAAGAAGGAGAGTAATGACGGGATGGAAGTAAACATAGCTCTGGCAGGAAACCCCAACGTAGGCAAGAGCACTGTTTTTAATGCGCTTACGGGCCTTAATCAACATACAGGTAACTGGCCGGGAAAAACCGTTAATCTTGCATCTGGTCAGTTTGATTACAAAAATCAAACCTATTCCCTTATGGATTTACCCGGCACATATTCTTTGACTGCCTGCTCGCCGGAAGAGGAAATAACGAGAAATTATATTAGCACAAGAGGACCTCAGGTCATAATAGCCGTAATGGATGCTACATGCATGAAGCGAAATCTCATCTTAGCGCTTCAGCTTATAGAAAGCTTCGGAAATGTAATCGTCTGCATAAACCTCATGGATGAAGCAAAAAAGAAATGCATCCACATAGATCAGACAAAGCTTTCTTCGCGGCTTGGCGTTCCCGTTGTAGGGATAACAGCCCGAACGGGATATAATCTTGACATGCTAAAAGAACAGATCAGATTAGCCTCAAAGAATCCCTTGACGATCACAAAAAAAGAGATCGACACTTCAGAAGAAGCAATTTTGAAAACGATAGACCTTGCCGGCGAGATATTCAGACAATGTGTAGAGGAAAAACGCAAGGATTATAGCAATTTTGACAGACGTCTCGATGATATAGTGACATCTAAAAAATTCGGAATACCTATAATGATGTTGCTGCTTTGCCTGATATTCTGGATTACGCTGGCCGGAGCAAATTACCCCTCCGCCATGCTGTATGACTTTTTCTTCAGGCTGCAGTCCTATATCGATATAGGACTGAACACCTTAGGAATACCGGGGCCTGTAATCGGGATCCTTCTTTACGGCGTATACCAGACGATGACATTCGTAATATCGGTTATGTTTCCGCCAATGGCGATTTTCTTTCCCCTTTTTACGCTGCTTGAGGATTTCGGCTATCTGCCAAGAATAGCTTTTAATATGGATCGCTATTTTCGCAAGGCATGTGCCCACGGAAAACAGGCACTGACCATGTGCATGGGTTTTGGCTGTAACGCCTGCGCCATCGTAGGATGCCGCATAATAGACTCGCAAAGAGAGCGTCTCATCGCAATACTCACAAACAGCTTTGTGCCCTGTAACGGCAGATTTCCCAGCCTTATAGTGATCATAGCCATGTTCTTCGGAGGAAATTCAATCAGCCCCGCACGAAGCTTTATTTCAGTAATGCTGCTTGTTTTAATGATCTTAGCAGGTATTTTCTTTACTCTTTTGATTTCTAGAATCCTTTCAACTACGATTTTAAAAGGAATTCCCTCCTCTTTTGCCCTTGAACTGCCCCCTTATCGTTGTCCAAAGGTAGGGCAGGTATTGATACGATCACTTATGGACCGCACCATCTTCGTCTTGGGCAGAGCAGTCATAGTCGCCGCCCCTGCAGGGCTGATCATCTGGCTTCTTTCGAATTTGCATATAAACAATAGCAGCATTCTTTCTGTCTGCACCGACTTTCTCGATCCCTTTGCGCAAATTATAGGTCTTGACGGCGTAATCCTGATGGCATTCATTTTAGGTTTCCCGGCCAACGAAATCGTTGTTCCAATAATGATCATGGCCTATTTGGCTACGGGAAACATGATGTAACTCGATGTTGTAAATTTAAAAACCCTGCTCATTGATAACGGCTGGACCTTATCTACGGCGGTCTGCACCATGCTGTTTTTCCTGCTGCACTTTCCATGTGCAACAACCTGTCTCACAATCAGGAAGGAGACACTGAGTTGGAAATGGACCGGTCTGTCTATACTAATCCCCGCAGTAACGGGTTTTATTACATGTTTTATTGTCGCGGGAATATTCCGCTTGCTGCCCTATTGAAGCTTTAAATATTTCGATAAGGCCAGCAAAGCAAAGCTGTGGCCGATCGGATATTTCAAAATCTCTTTTGCAAGGAATTGCAGTTGCGTTTTAGCAATCCTTCTCACTTCATCGCTGCCTGTTTCCCTGTACAGGAAAACGAAACAATATGCAGCGACTGAATTGCCGCTAGGAAGAGCCCCGTCGTAGCTTTCTTTAGGTCTGACTATGAGCTTCTCTCCATCATCGGGTGTCAGATAAAAACCACCATGCTCTTTATCCTGAAAGTGGTCCCTCACATAGCAGCAATAATACAAAGCATCTTTAAGATAACCGTCTTCGCCCGTCACTTCATAAAGCTTTAGAAGTCCGAACATATAGTACGCATAATCATCTAAAAACGCTTTGCCTGAACTTTCACCATCGCGATACCTTACCTTCAAGCTTCCATCGGCGTCTATGAGCCTTGCCTTTATAAAGGCAACAGCGTCTAAAGAGGCATCAAGAAAGCTTTTGTCATTGAATTCTTTATACGCCGCTGCAAAGGCTGCGATCGCAATGCCGTTCCATGATGTAAGTATCTTATCGTCCCTATGAAGAGGATAACGATTGAGCCTGTATTCATATATTTTATCCTTTTGAATCTGCGTTCGATCAGGCAGAATATCTAGATTCCCTGCCTTGAGAAGATTTGGGATGCTGAGTCCCTCGAAATTTCCTTCCTCGGTTATGTCAAATCGCCTACAAAAGACGTTTCCCTCTTCTTTCCCCAATACCGTTACAATCTCCTTTGGCTCAAACAGATAATACCTGCCTTCCACTCCTTCACTATCTGCATCCAAAGCGGAATAAAAGCCCCCTTCTTTGTCTGTCATTTCGCGAAGAATGTAGTGCAGTATCTCTTTAACCGCTCGTTTATAGAGGGGCATTTTGAAAATCCTGTGAGCTTCAGTATACGCCAACGCAAGCAAGGCATTGTCATAAAGCATCTTTTCAAAATGCGGAACAAGCCAATATCGGTCTGTGGAATACCTGGAAAAACCGCCCCCTATGTGATCAAAAATCCCTCCTTTGTACATCTGCCTCAGAGTAACTTCTACCATATCACGGCAATATTGCTCTTTATTTTTTTCATATAAATCCATTAAAAACAGCAGGTTATGAGGCGTAGGAAACTTGGGGCTGTCGCTGAAACCTCCGTTTTGTTCATCAAAGTTTTCCATAAACATTTTTTCCGCCTTAAGAATCAGGTTTTCGGATAACTCCGTTTCCTTAGCTTGTTTTAAAGATTTCCCCCCATCCTTTTTCAGCATAGATACGACCTTATCTCCGTAATCGGCCATTTTAGCCCGATCCCGCCTCCAGCCTTCTGCCGCTGACTGCAAAATATCCGTAAAGCCTGGCATGCCGCGAAGACTTTTTTTCGGAAAATATGTTCCGCCGAAAAAAGGTCTTTGATCAGGGGTCATCAAAATTGACAACGGCCAACCACCCTGCCCTGCGAGCATCTGACACGCAAACATATACACGGAATCTATATCAGGCCTTTCCTCCCTGTCAACTTTAACAGATACAAAGTGGCGATTTAATAATTCTGCCGTTTCTTTATCCTCAAAGCTTTCTTCCGCCATAACATGACACCAGTGGCAGGTTGAATAACCGACAGAAAGAAAAACCGGTTTATCCTCAGCCTTCGCTTTATCAAAGGCTTCCTTGCTCCAGGGGAACCAGTCGACCGGATTATCTGCATGCTGCAACAAATACGGCGATTTCTCATTTATTAATCTGTTGTATTTCTTTATTTCCACACTCATCACCTCCTACATCTTATTATTTTAAATTAGCGTTAAATTATGTTACAAGTTTAGCGATATTCACTTAGACAATGAAGTTAAAATATGGAAATATACGATGTCGATCGCACAATAAGACTAAGAAGCAGCCTTGCAAGATGAATAATTTTTATGCATCCTTCACAGGCAGCATATTGCTGAGCATGCGATACAGCTTTTGATAGTTTATGGGCTTTAAAAGACTGGCATTGATTATAGATGTCTCTGATTTTAAATTTCTGTATTCATCACCCGTAGTTGATATGATTATTATACGCCTGCTGTCAGGATGATCTGTGCTCCGAATTGTCTTAGCGGCCTCCAGCCCTCCCATTACAGGCATGATCATATCCATTAACACAGCATCGTAGTACCCTTTAGATGATTCCTTGAAAAGATCAACGGCTTCAAGTCCGTTTTTTGCCTTATCAACAAGCAGGCCCGTTTTCTCCAGCAATTCGCATTGTATGTCAAGAGAATCCTGATCATCCTCGGCGACAACGATACGCCTGCCGGAAAAATCATAGTATTCCCTATTATCCCTGCAGAAATTCTCTGATGAAATCACCTCCTTTTTACTTGACTCATCTAAAGGCAGTATAACCTTGATTACCGTACCGGCACCCGGCTTGCTGCTTACAGAAATACTGCCCTCCATCAAGTCGATGAGGTTTTTTGCTATGCAAAGTCCAAGGCCGCTGCCGCGCATTGTATCCGTGTTCGATTTTTCCTGTTCAAAAGGAGCGAACATTTTCGCTATAAATTGTTTGCTCATGCCGATGCCGGAATCGGCAACCTGAAATTCTATCAAGGATTTCGCTTTATTTTTACCTACGCCGCTGATTTTAAGGCTGATGCTTCCTCCGCAGGCTGTAAATTTTACAGAATTGGAAAGAAGATTGATGATTATTTGGCCTATTCGAAGAGGATCGCCTATCATGTTTTCGCTCACCTGACCGCTTACTATTATTTCAAATATCTGCTTTTTTTCCAAGGTGAGAGGAAGGATGATCGATTTAACGGATTCAATGAGATTTTTCAAGCTGAATTCCTTATGTTTCAGGGAATATTTCCCTTCAGCAATTTTATTGAATTCTAAAGAATTTTCTATTATTTCAACCAGATAATCAACAGAAGCGGCCATCATGTCCAGTCTTTTCAAAAGATTTCCAGAATTGTCTTTTTCCTCTTTAGCTATATAAATAAGTCCCCTTATAGAACCTAAAGGGGTTCTTAGATCGTGGATCATTCTAAGGATGAATTCGTTCCTGTTTTTCAAAAAAGGTTGCATACATACTCCTTAAAAATTTTTTCATCCTAATTTTAACATATGTTTACTTTAATGTATCACATTTTTTATATAGCAAATACTAATAAGAATCGACAAATGGAGACCAGCTATGAAAAGTCAAGTATAAAATAGCAAGAAATTCTTTTTTCTTATCGATGGTAAAAAAGGTGTAAATGGTAAACTAAAATCCATAGATTTAGGCAAATAAAAATCCATAGTTTT
>CAZHBR010000037.1:0-4300 GCA_964530755.1 uncultured Oscillospiraceae bacterium
GTCAGCGGTTCGAAGCATCGCCCCGAAATTGCGAGGATCCATGACTCCGTCCAAAATCAGTAGAAAAGGAGATTCCCCCCGATTTTGCGCTGATGACAGCATGTCATCCGCATCACAATACTCATAAGGCGATACAAAGGCTGCCACACCTTGATGGGAAGCCACACCGGTCTCCCGATCCAAAGCCGATTTTTCCGCATACCGTATCGGGACTCCCATTTCCGTTGCCGCAGCTTCTATCGTTTTAACGAAGCCTTTGCCGCTTCTTTGAATCAATAGCTTTTCTATACTCCTGCCGCTTTTCAACGCTTCCATGACAGGATTTCTGCCGTAAATAATGCTGTTCAAATTCCTTCTCCATTCAATCCGCCGGCACGCCTTCTGTATTCCGTGAACCGATAGATCACACCTTGATCGCATAGATCCTCTCCTTCGTAAACCAGATCCCAGTCTCCGCGCTCATCGAGATTAGGAAAAAATCTGTCTGCATCAAAGCTTTTATCAATTTTTGTTACATACGCCGTATTACAGTAAGGAAGAAATTGAGTATAGATATGCTCTCCGCCTATTATGAATACATCATCGGAGTCATATCCTTTAAGAATATTAAATGCTTCATTTAATGACCTGCAGTATTCACAATCCGTTTCGAGCCTCGGATTTCGCGACAACACGATGTTATTCCTTCCGGGAAGGGGCTTCCCGCCGGGAAGAGAATCAAGTGTCGCCCGGCCCATGACGACGACCTTGCCCAAGGTCTTTTCTCTGAAGTACGTCTTATCGCCTGCCAGATGAATGAGCAGACAGCCATCTTTTCCGATAGCCCAGTTACTGTCAACTACAACAATCGCTTTCATCGCCTCTCCCACTTTTCTTATTTCTATACAGCAACAGGAATATCCTTAATCTGAGGGTTTTTTCTGTACCCTTCAACTACCACATCGTCCAAAGTAAAATCATAAAAGTTTTTTACCCCGGGATTTAACGCGACCTTTGGGGCAGGATATTTGGGCCTTTCAAGCATCATTTTCACTATGGGAATATGACGGTCATATATATGAGCGTCTGCAATAACATGGATCAGCTCTCCCGGAAGAAGCCCGCTCACCTGAGCAAGCATCATGATCAATATAGAATATTGGACCACATTCCAGTTGTTTGCAACAAGCACATCCTGCGAGCGCTGATTCAGTATCGCATTCAGCCGATCGCCGGTTACATTAAACGTCATGCTGTAAGCGCAGGGATAAAGGGCCATCTCGTGGAGATCTTCGAAATTATACATGCTGGTCATTATCCTTCTGCTGTACGGGTTATGACGCAGATCGTAAAGCACCTTGTCGACCTGATCCATTTCCCCTTCCGGATACTTATGCTTTACAGAAAGCTGGTAGCCGTACGCCTTTCCGATCGTCCCCCTGTCGTCTGCCCAGGCATCCCAAATACGGCTGCCCAATTCCCCTATCTGATTAGATTTTTTCTGCCATATCCACAACAGTTCGTCCGTCGCGGTTTTTATCGCTGTCGGCCTGAGAGTCAAAGCCGGAAATTCCTTTGACAGATCGTAGCGATTGATGATCCCGAACCTTTTCAGCGTATGGGCGGGCGTTCCGTCCTCCCACTTTGCCCGGATGATCTGACCCTCCGAAGAAAAGCCGTTTTCCAAAATATCCTCGCACATTACCGAAAAAATCTCATCTGCCCTGCTCAATGCTCCTCCCCCTTTTAAAAAACGAGGTATTTAACCGCCAAAAGGATGAGAGCGATAAACGTGACGGCAGCCATTATCTTTTCACTGCCCGACCAGGACCTCTTTTCCCCGCTTTTTTTCTCCTCTTCGTACCTCGCATCCGATTGCTTTGTGATTTCACGGTTCGTAAGATAGTAGTCCGCCAAGCGATCGCGAAATTTATTTCTTACCTGTTTTTTAGCCTTCATCCTCTTTAACGCTTTCTATCGCCTCTTTAATAATTTCTTCCATCCTTTCTTTGTTGCCTGAAAGGTACAGATAGGCTATAAAAGCCTCAAACGCAGTCGCCCACCTGTAAAGTGCAGGATCGGTATTCCTTGGACAAGAGAGGCTTTTCTTGTTTCTCGCCCTCTTAACCAACGCCGTTTCCTCCCAAGAAAGCTTATTAAGGAGCTGCTTCATGACCCGTGCCTGGGCATCGGCCCTTACGAACTTCACGGCTTCTTTATGAAGCCTTCCTGCGTCTCCTTTTATTACGCTTATCAAATCAGCCCGCACATAAGCCTCATATATGGCATCACCTAAAAAAGCCAGCGCGGTTGTGTTCATATATTGAGGTTTCATATTACCCCTTCTTGCGCATCAATCAATGCATTGTTGTTGAAAATACTACCATATCGGTTGAGGAAAAGCAAACAAACCTCATCCGCTCAGACCGTCACGAATTTTTGCAAAAATACCGGATTTCCCTCTTTCGAAATCAAGAAAAAAAATCGTTGCCTGAAATGCATCAGGCGATGTCGTAATTATCGCGTAAGAACCGCGCCTTTTACCCCTTGGCTGTGTAAGGCTGCCCGGATTAAGCAGGTATATTCCCCCTAGATCCCTATATTCGGGAACGTGAGTGTGACCATGCAGTGCTGCTATGCACCCTAAAGAAGAAGCCTTATAAAGTATATTTTCGGGGCCCCGCTTGACGGCCTCCATATGACCGTGTGAAAGGTACATCCTCCCGTATTCCGTATCGATAATGCGATATCCCTCATTAGAAAAGCTTCCATCCATGTTCCCCTTCAGGGCAACAACGGGAACGCCGCACCTGCTTTCGAGCCTGAGCCCGTCTCTTTGATAATCCCCTAAATGCAGCACATAATCTATCCCCGAAAGGCTGTTGACCACATTCTCCGCTTCCGATATCCTTCCATGGGTATCGCTTATGACCAAAAACCTCATGCCTTTTCCCTTATAACCTGTACACCCTGAGGGGTATCCTTTAAAGTTATACCCATCTGTTTTAAAGTATCTCTTATCTCGTCCGCCCTCTTATAGTCCTTGTCATCCCTGGCTGTCTGCCTTTCGGCTATCAAAGAGCGCACATCATCGCCTATATCCTCATTACCGCTTTCCTCGCAAAGCAGGCCAAGCACATCAATCAATTCATCAAGCAAAGATAAACATTCCTTCGCAAACGCCTTTGAACATCCTCCTCTTATGTTGGTGTTTATATCCTTTACCAGTTCAAAGATTGCGCTTATTGCATCCGCGGTGTTAAGATCATCATCCATCGCATCTTTAAATTTTTCCCTATATTGCCCGAAGATCTCTATTTGCCTTTTCTCCCCCCCCGTCATCGTGCTTTTCCCGTTCTTGTAAAGATGCATCAGATCTGTCCTTGCATTTTTGAGCCTTTCTAAACTATTTTTTGATTGCTCCATAAGTTCGTCGCTGAAATTTATCGGGCTGCGATAATGAGCTGACAAAAGAAAATAGCGTATTACGTCTCCGCTGTAATGCTTTAATATATCCCTGACTGTGAAAAAGTTTCCTTTGGATTTGGACATTTTCTCGTTGTCTACAGTGATGTAGCCGTTGTGCATCCAGTAGTTTGCAAAGGGCTTCCCCGTCATGGATTCTGTTTGAGCTATTTCATTTTCGTGGTGCGGAAAGGCTAAATCCTGTCCTCCTGCATGAATGTCGATGGTCTTTCCCAAATACTTTGTAGACATCACAGAACATTCAATGTGCCAGCCGGGCCTGCCCATTCCCCAGGGTGAATCCCAGGCAGGCTCGTCCTTTGTCTTTCTCGCCTTCCACAATACAAAATCCAGAGGATCCTTTTTCTTTTCGCCAACTTCAATTCTTGAACCTATTTCAAGATCCGCTACATTCTGTCCTGACAGCTTACCGTATCCGTTGAATTTGAGAGCGCTGAAATAGACATCTCCATCCACCTCATAGGCATAGCCTTTTTCCACCAGCCCCTTTACAAATCGAATGATGTCCTCAATATTTTCAGTGACCTTCGGATGGACGTCCGCCTCTTTAACATTCAATGCGGCTGCATCCTTAAAATATTCTTTGATATATTTTTCACCGATCTCCAAAGCGGACACGCCCTCCTCTTTAGCCTTATCGATGATTTTATCATCTACATCTGTAAAGTTCTGGACAAAGACCACCCTCCTGCCACGATATTCCAGATATCTTCTTAAAGCATCAAAAACCACAAACGGCCTTGCATTCCCTATATGAAAAAAGTTATATACGGTAGGCCCGCAGACATATATTTTTACAGCTTTATCATCGACAGGCACAAAGTCTTCCTTTTTT
>CAZHBR010000037.1:4310-10699 GCA_964530755.1 uncultured Oscillospiraceae bacterium
ATGCTCTACCTCTTCTATCTCCCTTATTTTGCTTTCAAGCATCACTATCCTGCGCCGCAGGCACTCCAATTCTATCGAAACAGGATCAGGAAGATCTACCTGGTTCAAATCCGCCGCCCTTTGGCTTCCCCTTTTAACGATTTTACCAGGTATCCCGACAACGGTGCAATTGTCCGGGATCTCCTCAAGCACAACAGAGCCTGCACCGATCTTGCAGTTATTCCCTATTGTAAAAGGTCCCAAAACCTTGGCCCCTGTGCTTATCACAACGCTGTTTCCAATGGTAGGATGTCTTTTCCCCGTATCCTTTCCCGTTCCTCCTAAGGTCACACCCTGATAAATAGTGACATCATCACCTATAACAGTCGTTTCCCCCACGACTACGGCCATGCCGTGATCTATAAAACAGCGGCGCCCGATGGCTGCGCCTGGATGAATCTCAATACCTGTCAGAAATCTGGCCAGCTGGGACCATAACCTTGCAGGCAGCTTCAAATGCCTGTTGTGCATCCAATGGGCCTGTTTATGGAATATAAGAGCCCAGACCCCGGGGTAGCACAGCAGCACTTCCAGGCTGTTTCTGGCAGCCGGGTCCCTGGTTAGAACAGCCTTTATATCCTCTTTAACATCTTTGAAAAATGCCATGACTCCGTTTATTATACCTCCATAAAAAATGAATGGCGAGCAAACTGACTCGCCAAAAATTATATCCCATCCTAATGTCAAAATCAAAGGTTTTATATAATTACAGGTAATTCATCGGGTTCACGGGAATCCCGTTTTTTCGAACTTCAAAATGTAAATGATAGCCCGTCGCCCGTCCGGTGATACCTACAGTCGCTATTTGATCCCCTTTACGCACCACATCTCCAACCTTTACAAGCATTGTATCACAGTGAGCATACAACGTTTCAATTCCCTTGCCATGAGATATCGTGACGAGATTACCGAAGCTGCCCCTGTAGCCGGCATAATGCACCACGCCGTCATCAACAGCATAAATAGGCGTACCTTTAGGATTTCTCAGATCCACCCCATTATGCCTTGCGCCGCCCCGCGATCCGAACCCGGAAGAGACCTCCAGATACCCCATCGGGCTTGCAAATTGCCCGGTTCCAACCAAAGTTGAAAGGGATTTTGTACCTTTTAGAACGACCTGTTTTTTTGGTTCACTTAAAACTGAGGATTCCAGCTCCTTTGATGAGACCATAACGCCGTTTTCCTTGACTATCTCCTTTTGAACCTGGCGCTTCCCGTAGGCTCCGGCTACCTTGACGCGAGTCTCCCCTTTGTAAAGCGTGGATGTTTCTTCGTATTCCACAGGGTAATCAATATTCATATCGAATGCGACCCGCTCTGTAAGAATCACATGCAGATAGGGTTTTAATTCAAACAGGTTCAGCACCGAGCCGATCCTGAGATGGTCCGGATCGGCATTTGGATTGGCCGCCTCGATCTGTTCAACCGTCATACCGTTTTTAACTGCTATATCCCAAAGATTGTCACCGCTGCTGACGGTGTAGGTTAAAGGTTCCTTTGTTCCGGTAAGAAGAAGTGACACAGCATCCTCCGCTTTTGTAATTACAGGGTCAACATCCTCCCGTTCGTCCAAAACCACATCCTCCAAATAAGAGACATCTATAAGCGAAGAACCCGAAGTCTGATAATGTGACGCTATTTTATCCAAAACGCCTAGAGCCTCTTCCGCGCTGGCAAGATTTACGATATCCTGGCCGTCGATTACAAAGGCACAATAGGCGGTGGGGACCGAAGCTTTTTCTGCCGCAGCCTCTTCATTTTGCTTTTCTCCTGAAAACGGCTGCAATATAAAAAGCGTTCCGCATAACAGAACTGCCCCTATAACAACCGCCGCGGCACCGATTCCGGCCTTGTTGCCCAACCGGCTCAGTCTTTCAATCCGAAAGTCCGTCAGCGCAAGTTTTCCCTTATCGATGAGACCTCGAATCTTGTCCGCTTTCTTTGTACCCATATCATCGCTCATATTCTTTCCTCTTGCCGGCATCCAGACAGATGACCGGCTCGGCTTTCCATCTAATGCTATATACTATGTAAGTCCTTAAAAAAGTATACTGCAATGTTACAATAATATTACAGACAAGTCAATATCGAATGGGATATTTCAGGACAAGATGTTCAAATAACGTAATCCGATGTAACTTTTAAAAGATAAAAGCAGTACATCGGATTGACGGAAAACGGATCCCGCAGCCTATATTCTACAGCTCCTCAACGCTAATTTTCTTTATGACCTGAGGCATAAGGGGCTTATCCCTCATATCTCTTTTTACGGAAACGATAGAATCTACAGCTTCAATGCCAAAAAAAACCTTTCCAAAGGCCGCATATTGCCCATCCAAATGAGGGGATCCGGCAGCCATGATAAAGAACTGACTGCCTGCGGAATCAGGATCGGCGGCCCTTGCCATGGACAAAACCCCCCGCTCATGCACCAGGTCATTTTGCACCCCGTTAGCAGCAAATTCTCCTTTAATCGTATAGCCGGGACCCCCCATACCCGTTCCGTCGGGACAGCCTCCCTGTATCATGAAGCCGGGTATTACCCGATGAAAGATTCTGCCGTCATAAAAGCCTTCTTTTGCAAGCTTCACAAAATTCGCCACTGTAACAGGGGCCTTCTTCGGATAAAGCTCTGCTTTTATGATATCCCCGTTTTCCATTTCAATCGTTGCAATAGTTTTCATTTCATTTCCCTTTCGCTATTTCCCTCATTTTAAATACCTGATGAGTACGATATTTCTGCTGTCCGGTTTTCTCAATTATGTCCCAGATTTCATCATACAGATACGGGGGATATAAATCAGCCAGTTTCAGTATCTCCCTGCGGCTCATAAATCTCAGATCCTTCAGAACCTGTCTGTCGGCAGGCAGTTCGGGATCTGCACCTAATGAAAGACTGCCACCTTTAAGGTATCCAAGAAAAAAATTTACGAACCTCTGCCCCCGATCGGACACCTCCTCAACGTGCCAGATCAAATCCCCTACGCCGATATCAAGTCCTGTCTCTTCAAGGACCTCTCTTACGGCCGCATCCATTGAGCCTTCCCCTTCTTCGATTCCGCCGCCGGGAAGCATCCATATGTCTCTCCCTTCGTGTCGCTGACAGACTAACAGGATGTTCCCGTATTTATCCGGAATTATGATACGAACCCCTCCGATCCACATGGACAATCTGCCTCCAATCTAATTTCCTGTCAACGGAAATAAAAAAGCCCCCGCCATACCGGCTGCAATTGTCAAAGGTATGGGGCCTATTTTAAACCTGATGCTTATAAATATTACAATTATACAAAAAAGCAGTGACAGAGGATTGACCGAAAGATTTTCAATTATAGATTCTTCGGCAAGGAAAACAGCAGCAGAGCATAAAAGTCCGATGGTTGCTGGCCTGATCCCCGAAAGAATTCCTTCTAACCCACGGCTTTCCTTGAATTTTAACATGAAATGATATACAAGCAGCACTAAAATTACTGAAGGGGTAACCACTCCTAAAGTCGCAACTATCGCACCCGGTACGCCTGCATATTGATAGCCTGCATAAGTCGCCGCATTCACGGCGATAGGGCCCGGTGTTACCTGGGACAAGGCAACAAGACGCGAAAACTCCTCGCTCCCCATCATGCCTATTTGCTGCAACCCCTGATAAATCAGAGGAAGCATGGCATAGCCCCCCCCAAAACTGAAAAGGCCGATACGAAAAAAAAGAATATAAAGAGAAAGCATTGCCATCACCTTTTATCCTCCCGTTCCCTTTTCCTCGCCAAATAATTCTTTATAATAAATTCTATATACCCGGCAAGGCCTCCAAGCACAATAGCAAATATTGCATTGACCTTGAGGATTACGATTAGAATAAAAGCCGATATCCCTACGATTATCCCTGCCCTTTTTGCGAATGCCGGCCGCCCCATCTGGTATGCAGTGACAAGGATCAGGGCCACCGATGCGGCTTTTATGCCTTCAAAGGCACCTATTACATGGACGTTGTCCTCTACCTTCCATAGGAAAATGAGTATCAGAATAATCGACAAAAATGCAGGCAACACCAAACCGAAGCAGGCTGCAAAGGCACCGGCAACGCCTTTTACACGTTTTCCGATATATATGGAAGCATTCACCGCAAAAGCACCCGGAAGGGACTGGCTCACGGCGATGCAATCGGTAAGCTCACTCTCATCTATCCATCGGTGTACATCCGTAACCTCCCGCCGAATGGCCGGAATCATAGCATAGCCGCCTCCAAATGTAAAAGTGCCTACCTTCAAAAATGTCAAAAACAATTTTAGAATTTCTCTCAAAGCTTTACAGCGTCAAAGCCTCTCTCACTGCAGCCACCACCGCCTTTTCTGCCTCCTTTGCGGTCATATCCACAGAATCAGGCTTCGTCCTTTCTCTGAACTCCACAATACCTAAAGCCGCTTTCTTTCCCACGTTGATTCTTAAAGGAATGCCTATCAAATCCGCATCCTTAAACTTAACACCCGGCCTTTCATCCCTATCATCCAAAAGAACCTCTACGCCTTTAGACGACAGGCTTCTATAAATGTCTTCGGAAAGAGACACCTGGGACGGTTCGCTTTTGTTGACAAGGGTGATTATTACGTGATAGGGGGCCACAGACACAGGCCATCTTATTCCGTCTTTATCATGATGCTGCTCTACAATCGCCGCCAGGGTGCGGCTCACTCCAATACCGTAGCATCCCATAACAACAGGTTTTTCGCTCATATTCTCATCCTTGTAATATGCGTGCATGGATTCGCTGTATTTTGTACCGAGCTTGAACACCTGACCGACTTCAATACCTCTTGTGAGACTGAGAGGAGCACCGCATTGATGACAGGCATAATCCTTTTGTATCAATTTTAATTCAGCAACGATATCTGCAGTATAATCTCTGCCATAATTGACATTGATCATATGACGATCCTCTTTATTTGCTCCGCAGCACATGTTCCTTGATCCTATCAGCTCGGTATCTACCACTATTTTACAGTTTCTTAGCCCTATCGGACCGGTAAATCCGCCTACAGAACCGGTCTCCTCGTGCATTGCAGCCTCATTCGCAAATTCGACGGCGTGCTCCGGAATTCTGAGCGCATTCACAAGCTTCGTTACATTCAGCTCCCGGTCTCCCCTCACAAAGGCGGCTGCATAGGTGTAATCCTTCTGATCGTAGACCCTGAAAAGCAGAGCCTTTATCGTCTTATTTTCGCGAATACCCAAATAGGAGGCGACCTGGGCTATCGTCTTTGTCTTCGGCGTAAAAACTGTTTCTGCAGGCAGCATAGGGTCGTTATCTGGAGCATCATCCACGCAGGGGGCCTGTTCTCTTGTTGCAGCCATGCCGCATTTTTCACAGTGCACTATCTCACTTTCGCCATGATCTGATAAGGCACAAAATTCATGGGATGCGCTCCCGCCCATCGCGCCCACATCGGCTTCCACCGCCTTGAAGGTCAGACTGCATCTTTTGAAAATTTTAGTGTAAGCATCAAACATCTCATCGTAGCTTTTATCAAGACCCTCCCAATCCCTGTCAAAGGAATAGGCATCCTTCATAATAAATTCGCGGCTTCTCATCAGGCCGAAACGGGGCCGTTTTTCATCCCGGTATTTCGTCTGTATCTGATAAAGATTGAAAGGAAGCTGCCTGTAGGAATCCACTTCATTTCTGACGATGTCGGTAAAAACCTCCTCATGGGTCGGGCCCAGACAAAAATCCCTCTCGTTCCTGTCCTTCATCCGCCACATTTCCGGTCCATAAGCATACCATCTTCCAGACTCCTGCCAAAGCTCTGCCGGCTGTATCGCCGACATCAAAATTTCATGCGCACCCTTTGCATTCATTTCTTCCCTTACGATATCCTCTATCTTACGGAGAACCCTGAGCCCTAAAGGCATAAAACCGTAAATGCCCGATACCAGCTTGCGTATCATGCCGGCTCTGAGAAGCCAGACATGGCTCGGAATCTCCGCCTCGGCAGGGACCTCCCTCAGGGTTCTAAAATACATTTTGGTCATTCTCATTGATGTTATTCCCTTCCTTTTTTATATACCATGCAGGAGGCCATTGCGGCGATGCCCTCTTCTCTGCCGCAGAAACCCAGCCCCTCTGTAGTAGACCCTTTTATATTAATTTTGAACGGATCTATCGTCAATGCATCACCTAAATTTAATTTCATTTGCCCGACAAAAGGTGCTATTTCAGGTTTTTGCGCGATGACAACGGCATCTATATTACCTATTTGGTATCCCTCATCGAAAATAATCGTTCCGACCCGGGATAACAGATCAAGGCTCGATGCGCCTTTAAAAGAATCGTCGGTGTCGGGAAAATGCCCTCCGAT
>CAZHBR010000038.1:0-10692 GCA_964530755.1 uncultured Oscillospiraceae bacterium
CCGCGGATCACGGGATGCTCCGGGTTAAGCGCGTTATCCCGAAAGCGTTGAACCGCCTTCATATCAAGCAATCTTTTCAAGTCTTCATAGTCAATCGTTTCGATTTTCTGCACTTCATGGGAGGTGCGAAATCCATCAAGGAAATGCAAAAAAGGAATGCGGCTTTTAATCGTAGAAAGATGGGCAACGCTGCCTAAATCCATAACTTCCTGCACTGAGCCCGATGCCAGCATTGCAAAGCCGGTCTGTCTTGTAGCCATGACGTCGGAGTGATCCCCAAAGATGCTAAGAGCATGTGTGGCAAGCGTTCTTGCAGATACATGAAATACACAAGGCAGGAATTCCCCTACTATTTTATACATATTAGGAATCATAAGCAAAAGGCCCTGGGAGGCCGTATATGTTGTTGTAAGGGCCCCTGCGGCCAGGGATCCATGTACTGCACCGGATGCGCCCCCTTCTGACTGCATTTCAACAACTTTGACCTGTTGGCCGAAAATGTTTTTCTTTCCATGGGCAGCCCATTCGTCTACCATCTCCGCCATATCGGAGGAAGGAGTGATAGGATAAATAGCCGCTACATCTGTAAATGCATAGGAGGCATATGCTGCAGCTGTATTTCCATCCATTGTCTTCATTCTTTTGCGTGTCATTATAAATATCTCCTTTACAGAAAATTATCAAATTTAATAATATATTCAAAGATTTTACGATATGTCTTAATGCGTTATTCATATAAAATCAAATTATAGTTTATTAAATCAATAAATGCAAGCATCCTGCCGCGAAAAATATCATTATTTTACTAAACAATTTTCAAAGATGTTCAGTTTCTTTTTTTTTAATACCGAGTTTGTTCATTCTATATTGTAGATTTTGCCGCCCGATACCTATACTTTTTGCAGCCTGTGTTACATTCATACTGTTGCTTCTTAGTGCTTCCTTTATAACTTTTTTTTCTACTTCGCTTAAAATTTCATTCAGGCTTCCCTTTTCATATTCTTCATTGCCCAACATGAATTTTTGCGTAAACAATTTATTTCTAAGATAAGCCGGCAGATTATTAACGGCTAACTTCTCATCTTCTTTTATTAAAGATATGGCACGTTCTATTGTATGCTCAAGCTCTCTAACATTTCCAGGCCAGTCGTATAGCATAAGAGAATCAATTAAACTCTGCTCTGCTACTACTTTTTTATTCCTATATAACTGACTATATTTATTAAGGAAAAAATCAATCAATTTTGGAATGTCTTCCCTTCTGTCTCGTAAAGGTGGTATAGGAAGGGTTATTACACCCAGACGATAGTATAAATCCTGCCTTAATTGGCCTTCCTTAATGCATAAGAAAGGGTCCTTATTTACAGAGCTGACAATTTTGCATTTCATAGCAACTTCTTTAGATCCGCCTATACGGCGGATTTTTTTTTCCTGAATGACTCTCAGTAATTTTGCCTGTAAATTTAATGGCATTGAATTTATTTCATCTAAATATAATGTACCCTCTTTGGCCTGTTCAAAAAAACCAACAGTTGATTCCGATCCTGTAAAGGCCCCTTTAACTGTGCCAAACAGCAGGCTTTCAAGAAGAGTTTCCGGCAAAGCCGCACAGTTTAATGCAACAAAAGGCTCCCCCCTTGATGATCCGCTGTTGTGAATCCCTTGAACAAACAGTTCTTTACCTGTCCCCGTCTCTCCATAAACTAGCACTGGCGATGGTGAAAGCGCTGCTTTTTGCGCATCTGAAATTAGAGATTTCATCCTGGGATTTTCACATATAATATCTTCAAAAGTAAACCTGGTTCCATTTTTTAATTCACGCTGCGTTCCGGTTGATACCGGCAGCAAATCAACTGTTCTATTATAAATTTCTCGGATTTTTGTTACGTTTCTACTGATTGAATACGCTGCAATTGCATCCCCTTTTCTAACAATTGGGTATGTTGATGCAACTAGATGATTTATCCTGCCCATATGTGTTATTGTCCGGTAGTTTCCCTCTGTCATAGGAGTTTTAGTTTTGATAACGTGCATATGCTCGCTATTCTCAACGGACCAACTATAAACGTCTTTCAATTTTTTTCCTATTACGCTTTTTTGCGGCAGATCTTCAAATTCCGACAGCTGTTTATTATATATAAAAATGCATCCGTTTTCATCAGTAGCTATTACCCCTTCATTAATATTATCCAGTATTTCGATGAAACAATGGAGTTTAATTTCACTTTTAGCATTTTCTGTCCAATCTCTCAACCAAAACATATAACGGTCCTCGCCGTCATAATCCACCTTTGTCGCATCGATCATAACGCTTTCCTGCTTTGATGTTTTAAATACCGCAGATCCATGCTCTACTGCATTTTTAAGTTCACATATAAGTTCCGGTGGTATGCAATTTTGATCAAGTATCTGAAAAGCCATACCTCCAAAAGAAATAATGTTGCTATCTGCATCGGTCATTATTAGCCCCATATTAGGGGGTAAATTTTTTAGCATAACTTCTACTTTCATTGCCAGATAATTACCAGACTTGTCTGGATCCTCCTCCCAATCCACGTTGTCTAGACAAAGATGCGGTTCTTGGATTGCTGAACCGCATCTAATCCTTTCGATTATTAACGGCTATAGATACTATGAGTTATTGTATTTCAAAAAAACTGTTTTGCCTATATTAAAGGATAATTTCTCTATTTATAGTTATTGAACTATTGCATCATATCCTTCTTAAACGCTTCAGGTACAATTTTATAACCTTTTGATTTAACAAATCCAATTACAATACCTATCAGCAACCAAGTCCCCCCTAATATGTATGCGATCTTATCAAACTGCACCCATACGAACATGATAATAGCAAAACCTATAACAGGTAGTACAAGATATCGAATCAATGACATTCCTCTATTCTTTTTCTTAAAACAGAAATAAACGACAACCGCAACGTTAACAGCTAAAAAGGTGGTTAATGCTCCAAAAGCAACTACTTGCAATAACACATCAATTGACAAAAGTGCAACAATTACGGTAACAATTCCGACAAAAATAGTCGCATTCAATGGAGTTTGAAACTTTGGATGGATCTTTCCAAAAAATTTATATCCTGGTAACACCCTATCCCTTGACATAGAATATAATATTCTCGAAATGCTGGTCTGAACTACCAAAGCATTTGCAATGCCACATGCGATTATACCTATTATTAAAAATAGATAATACATCCAAACTCCGCCAACCTCCCGTACAATTTGGAAAAAAGCTAAATCAACGTCTAAATCATCAAATCCAGGATGAGCAAGTGAAGCAAAATAGGATTGCAAAATGAAACATACCCCAATCAAACATAAAGTAGCTATTATCGCTAAACCTATATTCCTTCTGGGGTTTTCAACTTCTTCTGATAAAGCGGTTATCCCATCAAAGCCCAGGTATCCAAATATTGCAATAGTTGTTGCATGGGCGATGAAGGTCAGATTTACATCGCCTTTTCGATATATTGAATCTATCGAAAAATGACCAACTCCGTTTCCATCTATTATTACAAACTTAAAAGCTAAAATAACAAACAAAGCGATAGCGATAAGCTCTAAAACAAGCATGACTAGATCCGTATTAGCTGTCAGTTTGATACCACGCCCGTTTACATATGTAATTATAATAGCAAAAACTACTATCCAAAAATATGCTGGTATGGCAGGAGTAAGGCTTTTTGACAACCAAACTCCCCCAAATGAAACAAGCAAAGAAGGTACAAGAATATAGTCAACTGTGATTAGCCAGCCGGCAAGGAAACCGAAATGAGGATTAACGGCCTTAGACACATACATATAAGAGGCTCCTGTGTGAGGAAATTCTCTTGCTAATGAATCATAGCTGATGGCTGTAAATATCATTGCTACAACCCCAACAATATAAACTAGCGGGGCCATTCCCATTGTTTGATGTGTTACCTCTCCATAAACTTGGATTGGTGCCATCGGAAAAACTGATAACAACCCAAAAATAACTAAATCCTTAAGAGTTAATACCCTTTTTAATTCTTGCTTATAGGGCGAAGCTTGTATACCGTTACTGGAAACTGCGGTTACCGAATCTTTAGAACTCATTGGATTTTCCCCTCCCTTTACTCATGATCTATAGCGTTTAAAACAGCCCGTTTTATAAAGGTTTTAACAAGCTGAATTTTAAATAGATTTTCTGCCAAAGGCCTAACATCCTCCAGCGCAATTTTCCCCGCAGTCTCCGCTATTTCTGCAGTCAATTTTTTTCCGGTCAGATAGGTTTCAACATTTTTGAATTCATATGGTATCGGTGCAACTCCACTGAACACTAATTTTGCATGATTAACTTTACCCTCTTGAAGTCGAATATTTGAAGCCAACCCAGCAATCGGAAAATCAATGGATTTTCTTGTCCTAAATTTTCTATATTCTTGGGTGCCATCTGCTTCCATCATCGGAATTATAAACTCTTTTACGAATTCACCTTTTCGCAGAACTGTTGACGATTCAATATTTACTGCAAAAAATTGGGATGCCGATACAGTGCGCTCCGTTGTAACTACATTCGCATTAAGAACTATCAATGCAGGGGCTATATCTGACGGATTTACAGCGACACAGCCACAATTAAAGCAACGATATGATTCTAGCATTATTTTATCCTTTTGTTGGCTTAACAAATCCTCATCGTAAAGAGTTCTTTTATCTATTGGAAGCGCAGAAGATTTATTTGCCTTGGAATATTCAAGTGAAGACAAATCAAATTCTACATTTTGAAAAGCGAGATCACCCGATTTTTGTTCTTTGCTGTCTACACCTAGGTATTTAAGAATTTTTTGCGCTGCCTTTCTGGCACCTGCGATTGCCTCCACGACTGTTTTCGGCCCATTTACCACATCTCCTGCAGCAAAAATTTTATCGCTGCTTGTTATGTAAGTTTGCGGATCAATAATTATTTCATTCTTTTCCCCAGTTATAATGTCCGGCAAATATTTAGTATCAATTGTTTGACCGATTGCGATAATTAAAGAGTCAGCATCAATTATTTCTACGGCCCCGTCTATTGGTACCGGACGTCTCCTTCCGCTGGAATCCAGATCTGTTAATCGCATTTTTTGTAGAACGATTTTTTTTAATTTCCCTTTTTCATCGGTTAATAATTCAATTGGTGCTGTCAAATATTTAAATACTATCCCTTCTTCGATAGCCTCTAGCCTTTCAGATTCTTCAGCCGGCATTTCTAACTGAGTTCTTCTATATGCTACGCAAACACTTTTTGCCCCCATTCTTTTAGCTGTCCTGCCTGCGTCAATGGCAGTATTTCCGCCACCTATGATCACAACCTTTTCACCTAATTCAATCTCCTGATGCGCAGCAACTTTATTAAGAAAATCAATCCCTGTTATTACATTTCGAATATTTTCGTGCGAAAAATCAAGTTCCTGAGATTGCCATGCACCTGTACCGACCATAATTACATCGGATATATTTTTTAATTCCCCTATAGTAATATCAGTTCCAACCTCTGTTTTCATTCTAAATTCTATTCCCATACCTGATAATGCCTGTTTTATACGCTGCAATATATTTTTAGGCAATCTGAATGCAGGTATTCCATAAAACAACATACCTCCAATTTTTTCATTTTTATCAATTACGGTAACATCAACACCTGCGTTTCTGAGTTTAAATGCAGCTATTAATCCAGCAGGCCCCGCACCTATTATTATCGCTTTTTTGTTTAATTCCTTTTTTGGGGCTATAAAATATTCTTCTGCATGATCTAAAATAAAATCCCCTAAATATTTTTCCACTTCGCGGATAGAAACCGCCTGGTCGAATAAATTCCTGCTGCATTCGCTTTGACACGTATGTGGGCAGACTCTACCGGTAACAGCTGCAATAGGATTTACCCGAAATAATATATCAGCAGCACCTTTTATGTTTCCTTTTCTTAATTGTTCCATATAAGATGCTATTTCAGTTTCATTGGGGCATGCCCGCTGGCAGGAAGTATCACATATCTTTGCTGCACCAAAGATTGAATGATAAGTATTGTTTCCGGTAAGAGCATTGCACAATTGGCCATCTTTCCTCATGCAATTGAATCTATTCCCTTGATATCTATAGTACCAGCAGCGCGGTTCCTGACATATATTCCCACCGATAGTGGCAACATTTCTTATTTGAGGAGAGGCAACTTCATGAATAGCTTGCCATAATACTGGATATTTTCTTATTGCATCAGAGGATTCTAATTCAGTTAAGGTGGTCATGGCTCCAATTTTTAACGAGTCTTTATCTTCCTTAATGTAACTCAATCCCAATGCCTTTAATGAAACTAATTCCTTTGGGAAGACAGGCAAAGTTTTTTCCTTTAGCGTACCCATCAGGTCTGTCCCTCCGGCCAATATTTGTACTTTACCATTGGTTTTTAACCTTTCAATAGCCTTTTCGAGACTTTTGGGTTTGGAATATATAAATTTCTCCATTATTTTGCCGCCTCCTTCATTTCTTTCTTTGCAAGAGCCTCAAGAACCTTTCGGGGGGTGATCGGTACAGTATTGATTCGAATACCAACAGCATTATATAGTGCATTTGCTATGGCCGCAGCCATCCCCGTCAGTGTACATTCCGCTAAACCGCAAGCCCCATATTCTCCCGCACCTTTCCACACTTCTTTTAATATAGGAGTTGCATCTAACGGTACATCTTTAATTCCCATCATTTTGTAATCGATATAGTTATTATTTAAAAGCGTCCCGGTTTTTTTATCATAAAAAAGCTCCTCCGATAATGCCTCGCCCATTCCCATACAAGGACCTCCAAGCTGTTGACTTTCGGCTCCCGACGCATGCATTACCTGACCGACATCATTCGCAATAGCAAGCTTTATGACTTCTACTTTTCCAGTCTCAATATCTACTTCAACTTCAGAGAACCATGCACCATACCCGATACCAGTCTTTGTAGTGTTAGAATCCTTAATGTTGCGTCCAGTTATAGGTACACAATCAACTTCCATCATCACATCACGTGCATTAATCCAAACAGAAGGATCTGATTTTTTAAATATTTTAGCATCCTTAATATCTAATTCATCTGCATCAAGATCCATATATAAAGCAGCCCTGTCTATAAATTCTCGTTTCACATCTGCCGCAGCACCCACCATCGCTTCAGGTAAAAGAAATGAAATAACACTATTAGTAGGAGGAACATCACGCAAACCCATTTCTGTATCACCTTCGGCAACCCACACTATATCTTCCGGTGTAGTCCCAAGAAAATTCAACAAATCCGCACAAGCAAGTACTATAGCACTGTTGGCCCCGCATCCTGTTTCTTTAGTAGGTGCAAATAATATAACTGACATATCAGGATTTACGCGAATGGATATTTCAACTCTCCCCCTCATAGTCTCCTGCCATTCTGCATGCCATTGATTATGTATAGATACACCCATACCACGTTTTTTGCATCCGTCAATTAATTCCCCATTTTCAGCCTTATGCCTGTTTTTCCACCCAATCGCCATTGCACCGGCGTCCAACACGGCGGCAACACTTAGATTTGGTTGCGGGTTATAAAGGTTCCCAAAATTCTTTTTATAAATATCTATTGGATCCATATTAAGGGATTCGGCAACCTCATCCACTGCTTGAGTCAGCGCCCAGCAAGGCTGAACATTGCCAATGCCTCTCATTACCCCGCCAGGAATCCTGTTGGTGAAAAACACCCGGCTTTTCATTTTGACATTCTCTATTGGAGTATATAAGCGCACCATTCCTTCTGCATTGAGAAACGCTGTCAAAGCATAACCGGTAACCCCCGTATATGCTCCATTGTTGGCGATACCATCCCAATACAAAGCAGTTATTGTTCCATCATTTTTTGCCCCGATCTTAAGTTTAAAGTTGATCATAGTACGCATTTCAGCAAATTCTTCGTGTACGCTCATCTTATATTTAACCGGACATCTAGTCCTTTTTGCCAGCATTGCTGTAACCAGGAAAAAAATATTTTCTCCGGTATTCCATTTGCCCATATGAGCACCGCAATTTGTATTATGAACACGAATCTTAGCCTGAGGAACATTTAGCATTTGATTGATGTGCATACGCACCTGATCGCAGTTATAATGATTCGTCCAGACCTCTACACGATCATCAATCCATTTAATCATGCAACCTCTGAAATCTAAACACCCATGAGTGGAATTACCGCCATAAGTTTTATCAACCTCTATAACCACATCGGATTCTTCAAAGGCTTTATCCACATTACCCTTATCTACAACCACATCATCCACCGCAACACAGCCATCAAGGTCCTCTCGATGCGGCAGCTGATTACCGTGCGGATTAGCCTCCGGATGAAGTATTGCTGCTTCGGGTTTTTGGGCTTCATCAACCTCAAGAAATGCCGGTTTTACATCCCACTTGATGTCAATAAGACTTATCGCTTTCTCGGCTGTCTCTTTGGTATCCGCTGCAACAGCAACCCCCATCTGATCCCCAACAAACCTCGACGTTTTATCTAAAACCCTCCTATCCCACCAACGCGGCACCGTCTCCCTGTGATAGGGAGTTATTGCCGTATCAGACCATGAATGGGTGGTGGGCTTCATTGCAGCCACTTCCGGATCATCGTAACGCAATATACAGCGGACCCCTTCAAGTGCTTCCGCCTTTGTTGTATCCATTGAAAGTATAGTCCCATTGGCGTGGGGAGAATTCAAAATAGCGCAATGAAGCATTCTAGGTACAGATGATATAGTTGTTACATCGTCAAAATATTTTGTTCTTCCCATAGCTTTTTGACGCGCATCTATCTTTGGATAATAGGACCCGACATATTTTCTTTTTACACGAGGTGAATATGGTTTATATTTCTTATTCATTTACTTTTCACCTTCCTTTTCTGAGCAAAGGCAGGCACAGTCCTGATTTCTAATATTTTCTGCAGCGTTTTGCACAGCCTTTACAATTCCCTTATAGGCGCCACACCTGCAAATATGACCTGACAATGAATCCTGTATTTCCTCAACAGTAGGATTATGGTTTTGTGATAAAAGATACTTAGCTTCAAGAACAAATCCAGGTGTACAAAATCCACATTGCGTCGCTGCACCATAACCCGGTTCACATTGTTCTGCAAAAGCAGTTACTACAGGGTCATCGGAAGGCAAAGCCTCTATAGTCGTTATATCGCTCCCATCAACATCCACCGCCAACAACATACAGGAAAGAGCCGACTTACCATTTAAAAGAACGGTACACGCCCCACAGGCGCCCTGATTGCAAGATACACGTACGCCTGTAAAACCTAATCTCTCACGTAAAACTGTCGAAAGAGTGTCCGTAACTTCATAATCACGGCCCTCAAGCAACCTATATTTTTGACCGTTGATTGTCAATTCGATATAATTCTTACTTGCGTCCATATTTATTCCTCCTTTTCTTCAGATTAAATAGTTTGTTTAATAGGCTCAAGATGCGCTTGAAAATGCCTTAAAATCGGGGGCTCCCATATTATCCTATAACCCTGGATTCCTGTAGCTCTTTTTTTAATCCGAATCAATGCATCCGCAATAATATCAAGATGCGATTGAGTATATACCCGCCTTGGCATCGCCAATCGTGTAAATTCGAACTCAGAACGAAGCTGCTTTTGTGTATCCGGATCATTACCCAACATATATGAACCAATATCGCATGCGCGTATTCCCGCTTCAATATAAAGCTCAATTGCTAAAGCCTGGCCCGGAAATTCATAATAGGGAATATGGGGCAACATGGCCGCGGCATCAACAAAAACACCATGCCCTCCTACCGGCGATTGATACTTGATCCCTGCTTTGTCCAATCTCGCAGCCAAATATTCCTGCTGCCCGATGCGGTATCTAAGATAGTCCTCATTCAGCCCTTCATACAACCCTATCGATAACGCTTCAAGATCCCGACCCGCCAGCCCTCCATATGAGACAAACCCTTCAAAGGATATGCACCTTGCCTTGACTTGCTCTACCAGCGGCGAATTAGCATCCTTTATCCCTATCAGTCCTCCCATGTTAACTATTGCATCCTTCTTTGCAGACATCGTAAACATATCTGCATATGAAAAAGTCTCCCTCGCTATCTCCATAATTGTGTATTGCGAAAATTCCTGCTCCCGCTGTTTGATAAAATATGAGTTTTCAGCAAAACGTGCAGCATCAAAATTTAATGGAATTTTATATTCCTTGCACACCGCCGAAGTGTCTCTAATATTTTGTATTGATACGGGCTGCCCGCCTGCTGAATTATTTGTAATGGTCATGACAACCATTCCGATGTTATCCGCCCCGTACTGTTCAATAAGCCTGATTAATTTTTCTACGTCCATATTGCCTTTGAACGGAACCTTTGCGTTGGGGTCTTTTGCTTCTTTAACAACACAATCGATAGCCCTCGCCCCGGCCAATTCGACATGGGCTCTGGTTGTATCAAAAAACATATTTGAAACAGCATATTTTCCGGGGCCTAACAAGGTTCCAAACAGAACCTTTTCTGCAGCTCTACCTTGATGTACAGGTTGTATAAAATCATAACCAAAGATATCTTTACCAGCATCAATAAGCTTATAGTAACTTCTTGATCCGGCATATGCCTCATCTCCATAAAGAATACCCGACCACAAGATCGGAAGAGCG
>CAZHBR010000039.1:0-10654 GCA_964530755.1 uncultured Oscillospiraceae bacterium
AAGAAGCCAAAAGGACGTCATTCCATTTGAAGGATGGATAAAAAAGATGGTGGAGATGTGGAATTTGTGGCATATACTGAGGATAATATTGTCCAGGTAAGGCTGCAGGGTGCGTGTCACGGATGTCCCCATGCAAATCTCACCATCAAAAATGGGATTGAAAAAATATTGATGGAACAGTATCCTGAAATTGAAGGTGTAGAAGCCGTATAAGCGGCAGTCAAATATGACTTCAAGAAGAAAGAGTGTAAAACGAAAAAAACTTACGGCGGGTAAAGTCGCCTTATTTCTCGTTATCCTTGCATTGGCTTTGGGAGGGGGCCTGGCATTTTACCCCTTCTTTTTTTCAGAGGATGGCGGAGGGGGACCTGAACCGAATCCGATTGAAGCCGAAGGGCAGACGGATGAGGTTGATATATCGGTGGTCTGCGCCGGTGATATCATGGTTCACAAGCCTCAGATCGCCAGTCAGTACGACGAATTTACCGACACATATAATTACGATAATAATTTCTCATATGTTAAAAAGTATATTGAAACAGCCGATCTTGCGCTGTGCAATGTAGAAACCACATTTGCGGGGGGCAAGCCAACAGGCTATCCGTCGTTTAATGCCCCAGACGAGTTGGCTGACGCTGTTCACAGGGCCGGCTTCGATGTAGCAATGACAAGCAACAATCACACCTATGACAGAGGATTGTCAGGCATTAAGCGTACCCTCCGCGTATTAAGAGGGGCGGGCCTTGCTACTGCAGGCACCAGGCTGCCCTGGGAAAAGAATTACGCGTTGGTTTCAGTGAAGGGTCTTTCAGTAGCTGTAGTTTCATATACTTATGAAACACCCAAGGTAAACGGTAAGACGACGATAAACAGTGTGGTCATCCCCGATGAAGCGGCATCATTGATATGCAGCTTTGCCTATGAAACCCTTGATGAGGATCTTGACGAGGTCGGCAGCACAATTAATGCTGCAAGGAAAGCCGGTGCGGATTTAGTTATCTGCTATTACCATTGGGGCGAAGAATACGAGCGCGAACCTAACAGATGGCAGGAATATATCGCGGAAAAGACCGTAGATATGGGTGCCGATATAATTTTTGCATCTCACCCTCACGTTATTCAGAGGATGGAAATGTTAAACTGTGAAAGGACAGGGAAAGAAGTGCCTGTATTTTATAGTTTGGGTAATTTTATTTCCAATCAACGAATGGAAACTCTGAACAACCGTTATACCGAGCAAGGGATGATAGGCAGGGTAAGGCTGACGTACGACAGAAATATAAATGAAATAAAGGATGTGACTATAGATTCCATGAACACCTGGGTGGAGAAATACAAATCCGGGAGCAAGGATGTCTATGTTATCATACCTTTAGATGATGATCTTGAAAACAACGAGATCCTGAAGATATCAGGTCATCTTGACAGGGCCAAGCAGGCCTCAGGCGATGTGATATCGGTTTTAGGATCAAATTATATATGGAAGGAATAGGAGAAAAAAGCATGACGGTTAACATAAAGCCGGTCAAAGGTACCAGGGATTATCTCCCTTGGGAAATGAGGATAAGGGATGCTATACAGACGATAATATTAAGAAGCTATGAGAATAACGGTTTCTCGAAAATCCAAACTCCCATGTTGGAAGATATAAGCCTACTTGATAAAAGCGAAGGCGGCGAAAACCTGAATATGATTTTCAGGATATTAAAGCGGGGGAGGAAGTTGGATTTTGCCTTAGATGGCATGTCGGAGAAGGATTTGGCGGATATGGGGCTGCGCTTTGATCTGACATTGCCTCTCAGTCGTTACTACGCTAATAATCGCGCGCGCCTTAGGACCCCATTTAAAGTTATCCAGATAGGTCAGGTGTTTCGCGCCGAAAGGCCGCAAAAAGGGCGTTTAAGGGAATTTTATCAGTGCGACATAGATATTATAGGGGATTCTACAAATAACGCTGAAATTGAACTCATTCATACCACCGCGAAAACATTGATAAAGCTGGGTTTTGAGAACTTTACGGTTCGCATAAACGACAGAAGAATACTGTTTGATCTGATTGAGGGTGCGGGTTTCTCAAAGGATGACGTGATCTCCGTTTGTATTTCTTTCGATAAGCTGGACAAGATCGGAATTGAAGGCGTTTGGTCCGAACTGATAGAAAAGGGCCTGCCGGGAGACTGTGTTAAAAAATTCATGGAGGACATCATCGATTCGGAGGGCAATGATCTTGATCAGATGAAAAGATATTGCAGGAATTCCAATGCAATAAATAATCTTCAGGCGGTGATCGGAAGTGTCAGACGTTTATCAAAAGGAAAGTACGGGATAGAATACGACAGATCCCTTGCAAGGGGCATGGGGTACTATACGGGTATTATATTTGAAATAGAAGACAAGAGGTTCTCCGGTTCCATAGCCGGGGGCGGAAGATATGACAAAATGATTGGAAGCTTAACAGGAGAGGATGTGCCCGCTGTGGGGTTTTCCATAGGATTTGAGCGAATCTCTGAAATTCTTCTTTCCGCGCAGGATTTTAAACTTGATGTGGGAGGCAGGCGAATGGCTTTGCTTTACGATCAATCGGAATCCTTTGCAGATGTAGTGGAGAAGGCAGATTGCCTGAGGAATACAGGATATGATGTGACTACGATCGTTAAAACGAAAAAAGTCGGAAAGCAGTTTGCGGCCCTGCAAAGAGAAGGTTTTGAGGCAGCCCTCGTATACGGAGAGAAGGAAATAAGATCCCTGCTTCTCAGTCAGTAAAGGAGGATGAAGGGTTTGTTTAACAGGATAGATTCATATAAGGAGGAAATGATTAAAACATTGCAAGAACTCATTTCCATACGAAGCGTGGTGGGAGAAGTCGAAGGTGACATGCCTTTTGGCAGAGGTGTGCACGAGGCTTTCTCCTATATGCTGGATCTGGGTGAAAGGGAGAATTTTGATACCTTTAATGCAGATAACTGCGGAGGACATATTGAATTTCCCGGAGGTACGGAAACAATGGGTATATTGACCCATCTTGATGTTGTTCCTGAAGGCAGCGGCTGGGACTATCCTCCGTATGAAGGAACTGTTGCAGGCGGCAGAATCTACGGCAGGGGTGCCTGCGATGATAAAGGGCCGACTGTTGCGGTATTTTACGCGATGAAGGCTCTTAAAGAGTCAGGCTATTCTCCGAAAAAGAATATCAGGTTAATATTGGGCCTTGACGAGGAGGCAGGAACAGGGTGGAAGGGAATGGACGCCTACTTTCGAATGGTGAAAAAGCCCGATTTTGGAATTACTCCCGACGCCGAATTCCCCGCCATTCACGGGGAAAAGGGTATACTGATCTTCGATCTGGTTAAAAAGATCGGTAAAAATCAGCAAAAAGGCGTAGAGCTTAGAAGCCTTAAAGGCGGGAATGCACCAAACATGGTAGCCGATAGCGCAAGGGCGGTAATTAATGCCGAATCCTACGATAAAATTCGGGACATGATTAATCTGTACTGCAAGGAAACGGGATACAAGGTAAGCGTAAAGGGCATCGGCAGGAGTCTGGAGATCATCGCATCCGGCATTTCCTCTCATGGGGCGAGGCCTGAGAAAGGCCTGTCCGCTATATCCGTTTTGTTGAAGCTTTTAGGAAGAATTAATTTTGTTAACGAGGATGTGGCAGAGTTTATAGATTTTTATAACAAGCACATCGGATTCGATCTTCACGGGGAAAGGATAGGCTGTGATCTTTTTGATCACGTTTCCGGGAGGCTAATTTTCAATGCGGGTATGGTTGAAAAGGATTCCGGATCCATGAAGCTGACTGTTAATATACGCTATCCCGTCACTGTGGAAGAGGAGGAGGTCTTTGACGGAATGAGACCGTTTTTAGATTCCTTTGGATTTGGTCTGGTGCGGCGCAATCATCAAAAGCCTATTTATGTACCTGCCGATGACGATTTGATTGTTACTTTGATGAACGTTTATCAAAAGCATACAGGGGATACAGAAAGCCGGCCGATTGTCATCGGAGGAGGAACTTATGCGAGGGCCATGGAAAATGCGGTTGCCTTCGGTATGACCTTTCCTGATGAACCAGAATTGGCACATCAGAAAAATGAAAGCATTTCTATCGATAATTTTATTTTAGCCGCTAAAATTTACGCTGATGCCATACAGCAGTTGACAAAGGTTTGATAAGGACATATAATCTACACGGTAACAAGATCTGTTTCAGGGCGAGGTGAAATTCCTCACCGGCGGTAAAGAGTGAAAGCTACAAGTCCGCGAGCCTATACGGCAGAACCGGTTAGATTCCGGTACCGACGGTTTTGCGTCATCGCAAAGACAGTCCGGATGAAAGAAACGCGAGATCAATTTATGATGCGTTTGCTGCCCTGGGATAAAACTCCCGGGGCTTACTTTTTCCTGACAGATTCCTAAATGACTGTGGCATTTATGCCGAAATAAGGAGGAATTTGAAAATGAATCGTACCGAAAAAACCGCAAGACTCGCTAAGATGGCCATGCTTGCCGCTATTTCTCTTGCCCTTATGCTGCTTATCAGGCTACCCTATCCCCTTTTCCCGCAGCTGGTCTACGATCCTGCGGACATACCCATTTTGATAAGTACATTTGCTTTTGGCCCTCTGGCCGGACTCTCCATCACTTTTGTGGTCAGCTTCATACAGGCCTTCCCTTTGGCCGGTGACGGCATCATCGGTTTTTTTATGCATATGATGGCCACAGGCTCTTTCGTGCTGGTTGCGGGATTTATTTACAAAAGGAATAAGACTAAAAAGACAGCCGTCACAGCCTTGACAGCGGGGTCTTTGATTATGACCGCAGTTATGGTAGGATGGAATTTAATCGTTACACCGCGCTATATCGGGGTTCCGGTTGAGGCTGTCATAGCGATGATTTTACCTATTTTGCTGCCGTTTAATCTGTTGAAGGCGGGAATCAATTCCGTTATTACGTTTTTAATTTATAAACCGATAGCCAGGTTTTTGCATAGATGATTTATAAAAAAAGCACAATAATTATAGAAAATGAAAAAGAAGCTGAATGCTTCGGATTGAATTTGTCGCAGGGGCTTAAGCCCAAAACGGTGATTGCGCTCACTGGTGATCTTGGTGTTGGGAAAACCACGCTCACAAAGGCCATAGCCAGGGGGCTTGGAATTAAGGAGGTCATAACCAGCCCCACCTTCATTTTGATGCGGCAATATTCGGGAGGAAGGTTGCCCCTTTATCATTTTGATATGTATCGCATCGAGGATGAGGAGGAGATACATGAATTGGGATTTATCGACTATTTTTATATGGATGGTGTCTGTGTGATCGAATGGGCCGATAAAATATGGGGTTCTTTGCCAAAGCATATGCTCCATATTCACATGGAGTATGCAGACGTGAACGATCAGCGAATATACACGGTGAACAGTCAATGATGATATTAGCTGTTGAGACGACGGGACTTTTCGCATCTGTGGCTCTGATTGATGAACAAGGGCAGATTGAAGAAAGGTCGGGAAGGCAGGCTTTTTCACATCTCCAATGCCTGGTACCTATGATCGGAGAATTGCTCGAATCATGTAGATTGACGATTGACGATGTGACTCATCTTGCCGTATCTGAAGGTCCGGGCTCCTTTACGGGAATCCGAATAGGCATAGCTACGGCAAAGGCCCTGGCTCAGGTAAAAGGCATTCCCGTTATACCTGTACCCACCCTTATGGCCTTCACTTATAATGTGCCGCATTTCGATGGGGTTTACTGTCCTATTTTTGATGCAAGAAGGGATCAGGTATATGGAGGGGCATACTTTCGCAATGAGAATGGTGTGCACAGACTTATCCCCGACGGCGCGTACGACATAAGAAATTACTTAAAGCAGATACAAAGCAGCGGTTTAACGGAGCCAAGGTTTATGCTGTTTGGCGATGGAGTTGACCGCTACAGCGATATAATCGCGAAATGGAGCGAAAATAATTCATGTTGTTTAGCGGATGCAAACAATCGCTATCAGAGGGCTTCATCGGTGGCCGCGCTTTCGGCCGCGCTGTTAGCGCAGGGTAAGAAACAGGTCTTTATGGATGTAAGGCCTGTATATCTGAGAAAGCCGGAAGCCCAAAGGAAGTTGGAGGAAAAAAGAGCAAAAGGATGGAAGGTACGGTAATCAGACGTGCAAGGAAAAAGGATATTGCCTCTGTGACTCGTTTAGATCGGCTGTGTTTTTCTTTACCTTGGAGCGAGCAGACCTTTTCACAGGAAATCACCGGAAATGAGTTCGCATTCTACATTGTGGCGGAATCCGATGGCTATATCGTCGGTTATGCCGGGCTTTGGAGGATACTGGAGGAGGGGCATATCACCAATATCGCCGTGCATCCGGACTATAGACGAAAGGGCCTTGGTAAAAGGCTGCTTACAGAATTGATGGCGCGTACATCCAGGCAGGGGATCGCCAGGTTTACACTGGAGGTGCGAAGATCCAACAGCTCCGCCATCGCTTTATATCTTGGCATGGGGTTTTTAATTATGGGAGTCAGGCCCGGATACTATGACGATAACGGTGAAGATGCCTTGATCATGTGGCATATAGGGATATCATAAATCGAATAGAAATGTTTCCCCTCTGGGATACTAATACTGAGAAGCCATATATTCAGTCAGTAGTACAAAGGAGGAAACAGATGGGCAAACGTTATTATGACGACAGAGATTTTTATGCGGGCGATGAAATGCTGACTGCCGCTTCCAGTTGCAGCCGCTTTGAAAGAAGACGGGATGTAAATTCCTTTAATATGACTGATTACCAGTCATGTGAGAATTGCAGGCATTTGACGGCAGACAGCCGGTGTGCGGTGAGAATGGATACCGTGATACCTCGCCAGACATTGTTAAACGAGAAGCCTTAATTGGAGGTTTTGTATGGAGGATGAAAAATTGATATGCCTGGCATTTGAAACAAGCTGTGATGAGACTTCGATCGCCATTGTTAAAAACGGCAGAGATGTGATTGCAAATGAAGTGTCTTCTCAGGTCGAGATTCATGAAGTCTTTGGCGGCGTTGTACCTGAAATAGCCTCAAGGCATCATCTTACCAATATAAGCTGGATTTATGAAAAAGTTATGGAAAAGGCCGGAATTACGCTTAAGGACGTAGACATCATAGGAGTGACTTACGGTCCCGGTCTTGTGGGCGCCTTATTGATCGGTGTTGCAACGGCGAAGGCGATAGCTTTCGCCGCCGCCAAACCTCTTATAGGGGTTCATCATCTTGAGGGCCATATTTCGGCTAATTATATTGATCATAGGGAGCTTGCTCCCCCTTTTCTTTCACTTGTGGTGTCAGGAGGCCATACACATTTGATACATGTGAGGGATTATGGTGTTTACGAGGTTCTTGGCAGGACAAGAGATGATGCTGCGGGCGAAGCTTTTGATAAAGTGGCAAGGGTTCTGGGGTTAGGTTATCCCGGAGGCCCAAGAATTGACGAGGCGGCCAAAGAGGGAGACCCAGACAGCATTGAATTCAAGAGGGTTATGCTCGAAAAGGACAGCCTTGATTTTAGTTTTAGCGGCTTGAAAACCGGGGTTTTAAACTACGTAAATACAAGGAAGCAAAAAGGGGAACCTGTTTCAGTTCCCAATGTTGCCGCAGGCTTTCAGCAGGCAGTGGTCGATGTCCTTGTGGAGAAATCGATTATGGCTGCAGTTAAGACCGGCATAGACAGGCTGGTGCTCGCTGGAGGAGTATCTGCCAACAGTCTTCTTCGCAAAGATATAGACAAAAGATGCCGCAAGGAGGGAATCTCTCTTTATTATCCCTCTTTGGCCATGTGCACGGATAATGCCGCCATGATTGGTTGTGCGGCCTATTATAAATATAAAGCCGGGCACAGCGATGATCTTTACATGGACGCTTACCCGGCATTAGAATTGACCTGAAGAATATCAGTTAGTATTGTCCTCTACATAGCGAACGATATCGCCTATAGTCTGAAATTTTTCTGCGTCTTCGTCGGGGACCTCGATGTCAAATTCATCCTCGATAGCCATGATGATTTCCACAGCGTCCAGGGAATCAGCCTCCAGATCCTTCATAAGGTGTGTATTCATTGTAATCGTATCTTCATCGACACCTAATTGCTCAATGATAATTTCCTTTATCTTTTCAAATATCATAGCTTACCTCCAATAATTGCGATCTTTTAAGATTACATCCTTTTTTGTCAAACCTATTATAAGTTACAGTTCTAAATACTGCAACACCTTATTTAATTAAATCCCTTAATCTTCGTGAAGATCAACCCATTTTTCCAAGGCGTTTTCCAGCGATTCCCTGGCAAGATCCAATTTTTTGGAACATATCGATAGAGCCTGATAATCGGATGCGACTTCTTCAAGGCTTATTTCAGCTTCGATTCTGTGTATTTCCTCTTCGATTGAGGCGATGTGGGCCTCCGTGGCCTCTATTTCCCTTTTGCGCCTGCGGATTCTCATTTCAGCCTCTTTGTTACTTCTTCTTCGCTCGTTTTTCTTTATCGAAGCGATATCATCTTTTAATTCGTCGGCTTCGTCCCTTTTCCCCAGGTCTTTCAAATAGTCTTTAGAGGAGGCTATGGACCCCTTTTTTTCGTTGTAGTAATCATATCCTCCAAGAAAGCTTTCTATACCGTGTTCATTTAACTCTAAGATCCGCGTTGGAACCTTGTTTAATAAATATCTGTCGTGAGAAACAAGAAGGAGGGTGCCGGGAAAAGACAGCAGCGCATCCTCAAAGGCCTCCTTAGAGATTAGGTCAAGGTGATTTGTCGGTTCGTCCATGATAAGAAAATTAGATCCCATGAGCATCAGCTTCAATAATGAAAGCTTCGCTTTTTCGCCGCCCGATAGTTCTGAAATTCTTTTAAATACATCGTCCTCTTTAAATAAAAAGCGGCCAAGAAGACCTCTTAGTTCAGCTTCTTTGTAAAGCCTGAAGGCCGTATGCAGTTCCTCCAGCACGGTGTTTTCATCGGATAAAAGGCTTTGTTCTTGATCATAGTATCCCCAATAAACATTATGCCCTAACCGTATATGGCCGGAATCGGGGGTCATCAGGCCCGTTATCAGCTTAAGCAAAGTGGTCTTGCCTATTCCGTTTTGACCTACCATGCAGATTCGTTCACCTCGTTTGATGTCGAAGGTAATATTTTGGAAAAGGGGCTTCTCCGCTTCGTTTTCGCTGAAGCTTTTGGATACTTCCTTCAGCGTCAGCACGTCGAAGCCGCTTTGGTATTTCTGTTTGAATTTGATTTTTATCCCGGGATTCTTTTCGGTGGGTTTTTCCGCCATCTCTATATGGGAAAGCTGTTTCTCCCGTGAACGTGCCCGCCTTGCCAGCTTCTCCGTACCGTGTTGTTTTAATTTGCTTATAATCCTTTTTTGCCTGTCAAGCTCCTGCTTTTCACGAAAATATTTTCTTCCCGCAGCCTCCCGGTTTCGATGTTTTTGTTCTATATAGCTATTATAGTTGCCTTCATAAATCGTTAATTTGTGATCCTCTATTTCGAATATTCGATTTGCTGCCAGGTTCAGAAAATAGCGGTCATGAGACACTAAAATGATGGTTCCCCCGTAGGATCCCAGATAATCCTCTAACCATTTACGAGCACCTATGTCAAGGTGATTTGTCGGTTCATCCAATAGCAGGACGTCGGGCCTGCGAAGGAGTAAAGAGGCCAGCGATAGCCTCGTTTTTTCTCCCCCCGACAGTTCATCAGCTTTTTTATTGAAGGTCTCTTCCGGGAAGGCCATCGACGTAAGTATACCTTTGATTTCACTTTTGTAGCCATATCCGTTTCTTCGTGCAAATGCTTCCGACAGCACATCGTACCGGTTCAAAAGCCTGTTAAGCAGCAGCTCGTTTTTCCTTGCGGTCGAGGCTATTTGGCAGGAGAGGTCGGCCAGCTCTTTTTCCATCTCAATAATTTCGGTGAAAATTGATAGCATCTCATCGTAGACTGTTTTTCCCGAAAGAAAGTTATCCCTCTGTTTCAAAAACCCCAGGCTTATACCTTCTCTAACGTAAAGGGAACCCTCATCATAAGTCTCATCACCGTGCAGTATAGAGAGCAGCGTTGTCTTTCCCGCCCCGTTTCCGCCTACTATACCTATACGATCACCTTTGCGGATGTTAAAGCATACATCATTCAATATTATATCCGCGCCATAGCCTTTAGTTATTGCGTCAGCCGATAGAAGAATCATTTTGTCCCCGCCTCTGTTTATTAATGCGTTAGCCAGTGTAACAGTACCATTTTTTTAATTGTATATCCAGTCAAAAAATGCTATACTTATAAATGTAACGGTACTTAATTATTTGATTATATATTGAATTTGGAGTTGAATAAAATGAAAGGTAGCAACAGAATTTCCAATGCAGTCATAAGGAGGCTGCCGCGGTACAGGAGAGCCCTAAATGATTTGAAAAAAAAGGGGGTCGAGCGAATTTCCTCCAATGAATTAAGCGGACTGATAGGTTATACTGCATCCCAAATACGGCAGGATCTTAACAATTTCGGCGGGTTCGGTCAGCAAGGGTATGGATACAATGTAGAGAGCCTATACACGCAGATTGGGGCTATACTTGGATTAGACAGAGAATACAGTATGATTATAGTTGG
>CAZHBR010000040.1:0-679 GCA_964530755.1 uncultured Oscillospiraceae bacterium
TGGAGTTCAGACGTGTGCTCTTCCGATCTCTATTTGCTTTTTCCCGGGACTCATGATATCGGCTGTTCTATATCCTTCCTTAAGCACAGAATTTACTGATTTTTCAACGGCCAGAGCTTCTTTTGGAAGATCAAATGAATCGCGAAGCATCATAGCACAGGATAAAATGGCTCCCATCGGATTTGCCATATCCTTGCCTGCAATATCGGGGGCGCTGCCGTGAATGGGCTCATAAATGCCGGGTTTATTCCTGCCAAGGCTCGATGAGGGCTGCATCCCTATCGAACCTGTTATCATAGCTGCTTCGTCGGACAATATGTCCCCGAACATGTTAGAGGTCACAATAACATCAAATTGCCCCGGTTCGCGAATAAGCTGCATGGCAGCGTTATCGATATACATGTGCGAAAGCTTTACTAAAGGATAGTGCTCTGACATCCTGTTTACAACTCTCCGCCAAAGCCTTGAGCTTTCAAGCACGTTGGCTTTATCGACGCTTGTCAGCCTCCTTCTCCTTTTCATAGCTGTTTTAAAAGCTATTTCGGCTATGCGCGCTATTTCTTCCTCGCTATAAATTTCCACATCGTAAGCAACAAGACCATTTTCACCTTCCCTGGTTGCCTTTTCACCGAAATAGATTCCCCCGGTCAGCTCACGAACCACTATGAAATCTAAACCC
>CAZHBR010000040.1:690-5346 GCA_964530755.1 uncultured Oscillospiraceae bacterium
TTTTCCACGATGTCCGCCCGCAACGGACTCGCTTGTGAAAGCTCGGAAAACAGCAATGCGGGACGCAGATTCGCATAAAGCCCCAGCTTCTTTCTAAGGCCAAGTATCGCCTGCTCCGGCCGATCAGATCCCGGCAGATGGTCCCATTTCGGCCCCCCCACAGCGCCAAGAAGTACGCTGTCGCTTTTTAGACATGCCTGCACCGCAGACTCCGGCAGGGGGTTGCCGACTGCATCTATCGCAGCCCCTCCTGCTAAAATCTCATCATATATAAATTCGTGTCCCTGCAACTGCCCGACCTTGTCAAGAACTTTTTTGCACTCTGAAATAATTTCGGGTCCGATGCCGTCTCCTCCGATTACGGCAATATTAAATCTCATCCTTTATTTTCTCCTTTACGTAGCCCACAAGACCCTCGCATCCGATGATCTCGCGTATGAAGGAAGGAAAAGGCTCGGCTATATAGCTTTCACCTTTTGTGTGGTTGTCTATCATGCCGGAAATGAAATCCACTGTTACCTCATCGCCCGCATCGATACGCTCCGACGCCTCGCTGCACTCTAAAATAGGGAGGCCTGTATTAAAAGCGTTGCGATAAAATATGCGTGCAAATGTCGGTGCAATAACACAGTAAATTCCCGATGCCCTGATAGCGACAGGCGCATGCTCTCTTGAGGAGCCGCATCCGAAATTGCTTCCGGCAACTATAATGTCACCCTCTTTTACAAGAGAAATGAAATCCTTATCTATATCCTCCATGCAATACTTTGCAAGCATCAAAGGATCCGCCGTATCAAGATAGCGTGCAGGTATTATAACGTCCGTGTCCACGTTCTTTCCGTATTTAAAAACCTTTCCCATTTTCTTTTCCTTTCTCAGGATCTGCGATACAGCTCCTTTGGACTGCTAATATATCCTGTCACGGCGGATGCTGCGGCAACTGCCGGACCGGCCAGATAGATTTCCGAATCGACATGCCCCATTCGACCGACAAAATTACGGTTTGTCGTTGCAACCGCTCTCTCCCCCGCCGCCAGAACTCCCATATGGCCCCCTAAACACGGGCCGCACGTCGGTGTAGATAATACAGCACCTGCCTTGACGAAAATCTCGGCATACCCATTTTTAACGCATTCCAAATATATCTTCTGAGTTCCGGGAATAATGATCAGCCTTACACCCTTTGCCACCTTTCGCCCTTTAAGTATCCCTGCAGTTACCTTCATATCCTCCATGCGCCCGTTAGTGCAGGAGCCGATAACTACCTGATCAATTTTTATCCGTCCTATTGAATCAATATCCTTTGTGTTTTCAGGAAGATGGGGAAACGCCACCGTGGGAACAATGGCCGATAAATCTATCTCATAGACCTTTTCGTATGCTGCATTCTTATCCGCCTTGTATGTCTTGGCTTTTTTCTTTGCGGCCCTGTTCTTGTTTTTTCTCATGTATTCTCTTGTTTTATCATCGACAGCAAATATTCCGTTCTTTGCTCCGGCTTCTATGGCCATATTTGCCATCGTAAAACGATCGTCCATTGAAAGATTCGACAACCCCGGTCCTGTAAATTCCATCGATTTATACAAGGCGCCATCGACCCCTATCATGCCGATGATATGTAGGATGACATCCTTTCCACCCACCCATTTTCCGGGCTTCCCTGAAAGCTCAAATTTTAAAGCCGAAGGCACCTTGAACCACGCCTTGCCCCTTGCCATCCCTGCAGCCATATCCGTTGAGCCTATGCCGGTTGCAAAAGCACCAAGAGCACCGTAGGTACAGGTATGAGAATCCGAGCCTATCACTAAATCCCCCGCTACTACCAGGCCCTTTTCAGGCAATAAGACATGCTCTATCCCCATTTCACCCACTTCAAAATAGTTCGTGATATCTTGTTTTTCCGCAAATTCACGGAGGAATTTACACTGACTGGCCGCTTTTATATCCCTGTTGGGAGTAAAATGATCAGGCACAAGCACGATTTTGTCCTTGTCAAACACGTTCTTTGCCCCCATTTTATTAAATTCCCTGATAGCTACAGGTGCGGTAATATCATTCCCCAAAACTATATCCAGTTTCGCCTCTATAAACTGTCCCGCCTTTACCTTTGTAAGCCCTGCATGAGCTGCAAGAATCTTTTGCGTCATAGTCATACCCATGGCTTTACTCCTTCCCGGCTACATCGCCCCCTCGGCTGCTTCTTTTTGTCTTTCTTCATACAACATCTTGTTCACAGCGTTAATATATGCATGGATACTTGCCTCGATAACATCAGTAGACAGGCCCCTGCCTGAAAATGTACCGCCGTTTTTAATTTTCACCATGGCATCACCTAAAGCGTCCTTTCCTTCTGTGACCGACTGCAGCTGATAATCCTCCAGCTCCATGGCAACCCCTACAATTTTTTCAATTGCCTTAAATGCGGCATCTATCGGCCCGTCACCCCTTGATACCTTTTCTATTACCCTTCCATCCTTTAACAGGCGAAGCACCGCAGTGGATGTAATGGTATTCCCGCTGTTTATGACAAAGCTGTCCATCTGATACGTTTTGGGCACCTGAACGGCCTCCTTGCTTACAAGGGCTTCTATATCTCTATCATATACTATCTTTTTCTTATCCGCGATCTTCTTAAACTGAATAAAAGCCTTCTCAAGACCTTCAGTCGAGATATCGTATCCCAGTTCCTTCACCTTGTCGCGGAAAGCATGTCTGCCGGAGTGCTTCCCCAATACCATGCTGTTGGCGGTAAGCCCTATGGATTCCGGGGTCATGATCTCATAGGTCTCCTTATTTTTAAGAACGCCGTGCTGATGTATGCCTGCCTCATGGGCAAAGGCATTCTCCCCCACTATGGCTTTGTTGGGCTGAACCTTCACACCTGTGATTCTTGATAATAGCTTAGAGGCGCGAAGGATCTCCGTGGTGACTATACCGGTTTTGGCTTTATAAATGTCTTGCCTGGTTTTAAGTGCCATGACGATCTCCTCCATCGCCGCATTTCCCGCCCTCTCACCGATTCCGTTAATGGTGCATTCAATCTGACCGGCACCGGCTTTAACGGCGGCAAGCGAATTAGCAACACCGAGGCCTAAGTCGTTATGACAATGAACGGATATTGTTACCTTATCTAAGGCCGGACAGCGATCCCGAACGCTCATAAGAAAGTCATAAAACTCGTCGGGAGTCGTATATCCCACCGTGTCGGGAATATTGATTGTAGTCGCACCCGCAGCGATTACAGCGTTAAAAACCTCAGCCAAGTAGGTTGGATCACTTCTTGTCGCATCCTCCGCAGAGAATTCCACATCGCTGCAGTAATTCTTAGCGTACCTCACCATTGACCCGGCCTGTTCCAACACCTGCGAGGGATCCATGCATAGCTTATATTGCATATGAATGGGCGATGTGGCAAGGAAAACGTGAAGCCTCGGTTGTGCAGCGCCTGCTATCGCCTCCCATGCCCGGTCTATATCCTCCTTTGTTGTCCTGGCAAGACTGGCAACGACAGATTCCTTAATTGTCTCCGCAATGGTTTTAACCGAATGAAAATCCCCGGGCGAAGAAATGGCGAAGCCGGCCTCGATAACATCTACTCTCATCCTTTCCAACTGCTTTGCCATCTCGATTTTTTCTTTTAAATTCATGCTGCAGCCCGGAGACTGCTCTCCATCCCTAAGCGTAGTGTCAAAAATGCAAATCTTTTTCATTCTTTTTCCCTCCATAAATGCTTGCTCCTTTGGGAAATATAAAACGTCCCCGGAGCTTTTACTCCAGGGACGATAATATACCGCGGTACCACCCTGTTTACCGGATATTTCCGGTCTCTTTATCGGTTCTGACAAACCAAAGGCCATGATAACGGTGCCTTCCGTCATTCCCTACTTATTTTTTATGTTCAGGAATGCTGCTTAGGAGAGAGTTTAACGAATCCGAACGTGCCGGCCTCACAGCGCCACCGACTCTCTGAAACGCCTGTAGAATCGTCTTATGCTCCGTCAACGCATTTTGCATATTGCAAACAGTATATGTAACTATCGCATATTTGTCAATGATACTCTGCAATTTTTTAAAAAAATGTTGACAAAAACAGAAATAGTGATATGGTTAATTACATAACCAACTAACCATATCGCTTTACGAAAAGGGGATGAGTAAATGATCTTTCAGGATGAGCGACCGATTTTCGTCCAAGTTGCAGAATACATTGAAGATGGTATCCTGTCCGGCGCTTTCCCAGAGGATTCCCAGATTCCCTCAACCACAGAGATCTCAGCATGGCATAATGTTAATCCGGCAACAGTCTTAAAGGGAGTCAATATTTTGGTAGACAGCGGCGTTGTATATAAAAAAAGAGGTGTGGGAATGTTCGTAAGCGCCGGAGCCGAAAATAAGATAAGAAACAAGAGGAAAGAAGGCTTTTATGAAAACTATATAGATAAGCTGGTGACAGAGGCTAAAAAGCTGGGGCTTGCGAAAGAGGATATTACAGCCATGATAGAAAGGAGATATGGCAAGTGAAAGGAATTGAAATAAGGGGTCTTGTAAAAAATTATGCTGATGTTTCTGCTTTGAAAGGTATCAGCCTGACATTTGAGGGAGATAAAATATACGGCCTTTTAGGCAGAAACGGAGCGGGTAAAACCACTTTGCTCA
>CAZHBR010000040.1:5356-10617 GCA_964530755.1 uncultured Oscillospiraceae bacterium
CATTACGGGGAGGATTTTTCCAAGCAGCGGTGAAATATTGATAGACGGGGAACCGGCCCTTGAAAACGACAGTGTACTCGGCAGGACATTTATGATGTGTGAAGGCAATTATTATCCTGAAAAAATGAAAGTGAACGAGGCCATTAAATGGACAGGTGAATTTTATCCGGCATTTGATATGGATTATTGCGATGATTTGTGCATAATGTTTGAACTCAACAAAAAAAAGAAAATCAAGGACCTGTCTACAGGCTATGCCTCCATATTTAAATTAGTATTGGCTTTATCGACTAACGTGCCCTATCTGCTGTTAGATGAACCGGTTTTAGGCATGGATGCCGGGCATAGGGACCTGTTCTATAAGCTGCTTATAAAAAAATACAGCGAAAAGCCCTTTACAGTTATATTTTCCACCCACCTCATAGGCGAAGCAGCTAATCTCATAGAAGAGGCCGTCATCATAAATAAGGGTGAAATTATTCTGAAACAGGCTGTAGAAAAACTCCTTGCGAAAAGCATAACTTTATCTGGAACAGCTTCCTCAATCGACGATTTTATCAAAAATATGCCTGTTTTGGGTGTAGACAGTCTCGGAGGGCTGAAAACCGCTTTTCTGATTGGAGAAATTGATCAGGAAGCGCTGCCTGCCGGTATTGAAAAAGGCAGAATGGACCTTCAAAAGCTTTTCATTCATCTGACAGACGGGCGGAGGTACAAAATGAGCTTAAAAAACGTTATTAAATATCAGATCGCGGATTTCAAATCCGCTGTAATTGTTTTTTACCTCACAGTATTACTGTTGATAGCGCTGTTTTCAGTTTTGTTTTATGAAATAGCAGATACATCTGCCGTTTCTATAAGCGGGACAGAAACTGCAACTATATTCTTCCTGTTCGTAATCGGTTTAAATTCATTTCGTGAAACATTCAAGATGACGATACAAAACGGCATTTCCAGGAGAACGATGTTTAAAGGGTTCCTTTTCACTGCATTGATAATGTCTGTCGGCATGTCTGTGATAAATGAGCTGTTTCTTCTGGGCGGGAGGATTTTCATATCGGGCCGCAATAACGTTTCGTATATAAGTCTTTTCGAGCAAATTTATTTTCTTGACAGGGGGGATGTAGCAAGCCGCAATATTTTGCAATTCACCATTGGAGAAATCCTGTTTGTGACCTTCCTGTCCGCCGCGGCAATGATGCTTGGCTATTTTATTACATCCTTATATTATCGATTAAATAAATCAGGAAAAATTGCCGTCTCAATAGGAGTTCCGGCAATGCTCATAATCATTATACCTGTTTTTGATGCACTTGTGACAAAGGGGCTGATTTACAAAGCAGCAGGACACCTGATAATGTTCGCATTCGGAATACTGAACGGTTATAACCCCTGTTATGCAATGGCTTCCTGTTTTATAATCTTTACGCTGTTAGCAAGCATAAGCTATACGATGATAAAAAAGGCCCCTGTTAAATAGGTTTTCCTCCTATTTTGCGAATCCTTTTTTCCAGATTGGATCTTTTGATCCAAATCTGTGTTCCGCAGGTTAAACATTTTAATCTGAAATCCATCCCTGCCCGCATTACCTCAAAAGTCTTGCCGCCGCAGGGATGCTGTTTTTTTAACTCTAAAATATCTCCCACGTTAATTTTAATAGCCATTTCATTCGCCTTACTTCACCCTTTTCTTTATCTGCCGATAATATCCGTACCCATGTAGGATCTTAAAACCTCAGGAACAACCACGGAGCCATCTTCTTGCTGATAGTTTTCGAGTATTGCGGCTGTCGTACGTCCAACAGCTAGCCCAGAGCCGTTAAGGGTGTGTACGAACTCCGGTCTGCCTCCTTCTTTCCTGCGAAAGCGAATATTGATCCTCCTTGCCTGATAGCTTTCGAAATTGCTGCAGGATGAAATCTCTACGTACCTTTCGTAGCTTGGCATCCACGCCTCTATATCATACGTCATAGCGGAACTGAAACCCAGATCTCCGGTGCAGAGCTTAACAACCCTATAAGGAATTTCAAGCTCCTTTAAGACCTGCTCTGCCGCCAGGGTCAGGCTTTCCAGCTCATCATAGGAATCCTCCGGCTTCACCAGCTTCACCAGCTCCACCTTATTGAATTGATGCTGGCGTATCAGACCTCTTGTGTCCCTTCCGGCAGATCCGGCTTCTTTTCTGAAGCAAGGCGTGTAGGCCGTATATAGAAGGGGCAGTTCCTCCTCGTTTAGAATTTCATCTTTTCTTAAATTTGTCACAGGTACTTCGGCTGTGGGGATGAGAAAAAAATCCTTCGCCGGTATATGGAACATATCCTCCTCAAATTTCGGAAGCTGCCCCGTTCCGATCATTGCATCCCTGTTAACCATAAATGGAGGCAATATCTCAGTATAACCATGCTTCTTTGTATGAAGGTCGAGCATAAAATTCATTACGGAGCGTTCAAGTCTGGCTCCAAGTCCCTTATAAACTGTAAAGCGTGAACCTGCTATCTTTGAAGCCCATTCAAAATCCAATATATTCAAATCGGTACCTACATCCCAGTGGGCTTTTTGAGGAAAACCAAAGGTTCTGATTTCTCCAAACCGACGAAGCTCTTCATTATCTTCATCGCTTGCGCCCACGGGGACTGTTTCATTTGGTGCATTGGGAACGTTCAATAAAACATCCTTTAAGGTCTCTTCGACAGAAAGAATCTCCAAATCCAGATTTTTAATATCCATGGAGAGGGTCTTCATCTCGGATAGCAAAGCCGATACGTCCTTACCAGCTTTTTTTAATCCGGGGATCTCCCGGGAATCCCTGTTATGCCGGCTCTTTTTAGCTTCAACCTCTGATAACAGACTTCTTCTTTTGTCATCGAGCTCCAGCACGGCGCCGATGCCCCAATCCCCCTGTCCCCGAGATTCCACGGCCTTTTTGATGCCCTCAAAATCTTCCCGAATTCTCCTGATGTCCAGCATCGCCTTTTTCTCCTTCCGAATACCTGTCATCTAAAACAGGTTCTTTTTATAATCTGTATATATATCAACCATCTGTCCAACCTTCTCTTGCATTTCCTTTTGCAAATCAGAGGCCAGCCTATAGTTTATTTGATCCAAAGCCTGTTTGATCCTTGTAAGCAGGCATTTATTTTCAATTGTATCCTGCCCTAGCAAAACTCTGAGCCCATGAATCCTTTCCCAGTTCAAAATATCCAAATCTGTGCAATCGGCTTCGTTGTGAAGCTTTCTGCATTCTCTAACCAGATCCATGTTATTGGGGATAATTCTATTGTGAAGCTCCATCGCCCACAATGCAAGTACAGCTTCTTTGTAGGATTCGATAGTACGCCCGTCGAATATCCCGTTGCGGGTAAGAACAGAAAGCTTTTCAGGATATTCGTCAAAAGACCTTATGCTTTCCCATACGGTTGCAGGCGCTTTACCAAAATATCTATCTCTTTCCTCCTCCGTATAGGCAAGATAAACGTCCTTCTCGCTGCGGTAGGCCCTTTCCTTTTCTAAATAAAAAGCATCCTCGCCGTGATCCTTTGAAAGGGCATTTTCCAAGTCCGCTATGGATTTTTCATTCGTCAGTGCCGCATCAATGCCATCGAGCATGGCAAGATAAGCTGCAGCAAGCACCAGGTAGGTGTTGCTTTTCGGATTTGGCGATCTAAGCTCAAAGCGGGTGCTTAAAGGATCCTTTTCATCGCGTATCAAAGCGATCAGCACTGTACGGTTTCTTGACGGGCTTTCTGTCGTATGTCCTAAAGAGGTAACTATACATACAGGTGCCTCAAAATGCGGTTTTAAACGATTTAATGCATCGTTTGTCGAGGCTATGAAAGGATTCATAATTTCGTAGTTTTTAAGTATTCCCATAAGCGCACCAAGACCTATGGGCGTCATAAATTCTTTTCTGATATCTGAAGGGGTAAACAGATTTATGGTTCGCCCGTCCTTAAGCAAAGCAGCGACTCCTATATGGGTATGCTTTCCGTTGCCTGCAACGCCATCGATAGGCTTAGCCATAAAGGACACTTCTAAACCGTGAAGACGAAAAACATCCTTTACGACATATCTTATATGCATTTCATTATCGGCAGATTGCAGCAAGGTGCTGTAACGCCAATCTATTTCCAGTTGCTCCATTATATGGTCGTATTCTCCGGAATTCCCCAGCTTCGCCTTTATTCCCCCAACCTCCTTATGCCCCATCTCTATTTCAAATCCATAATGATCAAGTATCAGTATTGTTTTTTCCAAGGCTGTCCGAACCGGCCCCCTCGTCCTCTGCCAATATTGTTCCTTCAATTCCTGCGAGGTGGAAAGCTGCTGCCTGTCTGCCCTGTCCTCAGGAGTCTTAACCCAGAATTCTAGTTCGGTAGCTCCTGTCATAACGATCCTTTTAATATCGGACAGAGAATCTATACCGTAATACTTAAGTACGTAAGGGTGCTCTTTTATGAGCCTTTTTACTTCGCTTCTAAAGAGCCTGGCGGTATCCCTTAAAAGAACCCTCGATCCTACCTCCGATTTATCGCTATGCCGTAAAAAAGATGGTATTCTGAGAGTCCCTATCGGTAATCCCGTCCTATCGCAAATGTGTTGAAAATTATAATCCACGTACCAGTTTACATCAAGATCAGGTATTATATCCACCTTTGCATCGTTTAACGAAGCGATATTGGGCAGCACAACACTTGATCCGTCTGTTTGGACTCCCTGAAGGAAAAACTGTTCTATTTCCTTAATAAACAGCTCCACAGGTATTTTCTCATCTGTATCGTGACCCCCTATATCAACACCGACGAGGGAAACAAATTTCACTTCGGGATGTTTTAACAGGATTGCAGTTAATTCTTCTTTTGAATGCTCATCCGCAGGAATAGTAAACAGCATTCGGTTAAGATCCATGAGCCATAGCCCCTTTCATTATTTATTCAATTTTCTATTATACCCCTTATTTCAATGGTTTTCCATCCTTTTTACCCGGGTAAAAAAGAACCGTTTCCAAATCGAATTTCGGAAACGGTTCACAAAAGCCATAGCTCAATATCAGGCTTCAGGTTCTTCCAGATCGACAGGCGGAGTTTCAACAACACTTCCACCGCCGCCGGCATTCAGTTCTTTAAGATATCTGTTCAGATCCTCTAAGTGTTTACCGTAGGCGGCCCAGTCTCCCTTTTGCTGAGCGGAGATTGCATTGTTATAGGCATCTACGGCATTTCTGATCAATTCATCGACAGTCATTTCACCCGGTACATCTGTACG
>CAZHBR010000041.1:0-10123 GCA_964530755.1 uncultured Oscillospiraceae bacterium
CTGGCGCGGAACCAGAACCTGCACAATTCAGTGATATGGGCGGTGGATCCATTAAGATTGCAATCAGCGGTGGACATGCATGCTGCCGCCAGGCCCGCTATCATAAGAGCTGCAATCCATTTAGGCAAAACATAAGCGATCATTATAGGCATAACAGTGTCGCCTACCGCCTCAGGTATAAATACCTGTGCGTACATCCCGATCCATATGGCTAAAAAGCCAAGGAAGATGGGGAAGAAACCGCCAACAATACTACCCATTCTGGCATGTTTTTCGTCTCTGCCACTTGCATTCATCATGAAAATACCCTGAGAAGACAAGCGGCCTACATACCAACTTACAGTCATACATATAAACCATACAAAAGATGATGGTGTCGGACCCACAAAACTATCCCACCATATGCTCGTCGTGGCAGTTCCTAAAGCTGTCTCCAAATGACCCACAGGACCGAATTTGGCCATACATACGCCGACGACTGCGACCATTGAGGCGATTACAACGATTAATTGAATTAAGTCCGTTACCACAACTGCCTTCAACCCTCCAAGGAAAGTATAGGCAATAACAACTGCCGCACCAAGCCAGGCAGATTGAGCGTATGTAAGTGGAGTAAGCGCGGACATAAAAGCTGCCATACCAGCTATTTGAGCTGCCGTATAACCGATACAAATAAATAATACATAAATATCCACGACGAAACGGTTCTTTTTGTCAAAGTGCTGATAGATATAATCCGAAAGCGTAATGCACCTCGATTTGCGATAATAAGTTGCTATGGTTACTGCAAAAAGCCAAAAAACTATACCGTTTGAAATCTGCCACCAGATAGCGGCTCCGCCAACGGCATAGGTCAAAGCAACAACTGTCAGGGTTGCCCCAGCCCCTGTTTGCGTAGCCGTGATGGATGCAAATACCCAAATCCAGTGGTTGCGTCGTGCGTTTACAAGGAAATCTTCTTCATCCTTGATTCCCCTTGAACAGTAAGCTCCGATACCTAGCATACCAACCATGTATACGCCCAGTACAACAATAATTTCCACGAAACTTTTCCCCTTTCTTTATTAGATTCTTTACTGTCTACCCTCCCCCCTCAGTCACTTAGAAAAAACTTTATAATTACACCTTATACATACTATAGTTTTGAATACAAGGTCAAATACAAGAATATTATCGGTTCATAGTTTACACTTATATATTGTTAGTAAATTCGAACAGTGAGAATCTTCGTTTAAGTCAAAAACATATGCATTTAAATACACTGCAATTGCAAAAAAACATTTATATGTGATAATATTCGTATACGTCTAATAGAGGGGAGGATATTTATGAACCCCAGATATAAAATCGGGATGAGGAATATAAAAACCGCACTCTCCGTAGGAATTTGCCTGCTGTTTTTTCAGATGCTTGGCACAAGCGACGGATTACAGGCTTCAATCACAGCTGTCATCTGCATGAAATCGTCCTTGCAAAACTCCATACAGACCGGCGCAGAGAGGATAACAGGCACAGCTGTGGGCGCAGCTTTAGGCGTTTTGACTGTTTTAGCAATGAAAGGAATGCCTTATTGGATTTCGTCTGTTGCCGTGATTTTTGGTGTCACTCTTATCATTTATCTGTGCAATATTTTTAAAGTGCAGGCGAGCACCGTCATCAGCATCGTAGTCTTTTTAATTATACTGATAGGAAAAGAAGAGATGCCGCCGATACTTTACGGATTCATCCGACTTACGGAAACCATCTTCGGCATAGCCGCCGCCTATATTATAAATCGCTTCATAGACCTCAGAAATATAACGAAGAAAAAGGAGGCTAATATAAGAACAAACAGTATAAACCAGGCCCAAAAGGAAGATCTGCCTCAAATTATGGCCCTTTGGCTCCGGGAAAACTCAAGAGCACACGATTTTCTTGGCGATGTGTACTGGCATAACCTTTACGATAAAACGAGGGAAAAGTACAGCGATCCCGAAGGTACTTTTGTCTGGAAGGAAGACGACATCGTTTTCGGTTACGTCAGACTTGAAAACGACACTGTCATAGACAGCCTGTGCGTACGAAAAGAGTATCAGAATAAGGGAATAGCGAAGGAGCTGCTGAACCTTTGCAAATCGATGCGCCCAAATTTATCTGTGCATATATACGTTCAAAATGACAAAGCATTTGAATTTTTCATAAGGCAGGGCTTTTATGTTTCCGGCAAAAATCACGCTGGGGATGAAAAAACCGATACATACCTTATGGAATGGTCAATGAAGTCCTGAAAAAGCCGCCAAATAAAACATATACGCTGCAAGCGCAAAAACAATACCGCCCAGAACAAACCTTATCACCTTGAAAAAACTATGATATCTTTTGCTTTCCGCCCAATTTCGAATAAATCCTAAAGAGGTACCTGTCATAAGAACCAGAGTGCTGTGACCCAAAGAATACAATAAAAGAAGCAATATTCCTCTGCCGACATTACCGCTTTCAGCCGCTATGGCAAGAAGCACGACCAAAACAGGCAAAGCGCAGTGCGAAGCCAGAACTCCTCCAATCGTACCGCTTAGAAAGGCACCTGCATAACCACGGCCCATGCCTTTTTCATAGGAAAAAGCCAAGGGTATAAAATTCTTGATTTCCAGTATTTGTAAGGCCATCAAAACCATTATGATTCCCAACCCAATATACCACCAAGGGCCAAGATGGTGTAAAAGCTTTCCCAACAGGGATGCAAACAGACCTACAACTGCAAAAGTGACCGTCATGCCGAAGGCAAAGACAAGTGATATCCGAAAAGCGCGCCTTGCGCCTCTTCCCCCCGAACCGTCAAGATATCCCAAAACGAGAGGAATGCTGGTGAGGGAGCAGGGAGTAAAAGATGTAATGACCCCGGCAAACAAAGCTGCCAAAGGGGCGAACCATTGATTGTGCAAAAGCAAGGATGGAAGGATATGAAGCCATTGATCAACCATAGCTCTCTCCTAAATTACTATGCCGTGATTCTTTAAATTCCCGCTATCTCTTTATTTTTTTCTAAAGAGTTTCAGCAAAAGTGTAATCAGAATATTTGATTTCTCAAAGACCCTTTCATTCTTACCCAGTTTCTTTGCTATCTCCTCAATGCTTTCCGTTTTCATTAAGATTCAAAACCTCCTCCAGGCAGTCTATGAGCTTACGCGTTTGCTCAAGAGTGCCGCTGCTTATTCGTATCCAATTATCCCAACCCCAGAAGTGTCCGGGTCGAATTACAATCCCCCGTTTGAGAAGCTCCTCAAATACAAAGTCCGATCGGTGCTTCACGTCAACAAATATGAAATTTGCATAGGATTTAAAGTAGTGCAAGCTTTTTCGATCGAAATATTTTCCCATCATGTTAAGAGACATTCGATTGATATCCACAGTCTTTTGAATGTGGTTGACGTCCTTCAACGCGGCTCTTCCCGCTTCCTGCGCTAATCGGCTGACATTGAAGGCAGGCTTGATCTTGTTCATCTCTGCTGCTATGGATTTCGATGTGATCAAATACCCAACCCTTAATCCCGCGATACCCGACACCTTGGAAAAAGTCCTTAGAACCACTATATTATCCCGGACAGGAAGATATTCTATTCCGTTTGGATAATCAGAAGAAATGGAGGCGTATTCAAAATAGGCTTCATCCAATATTACAACAGGCCATGGGGGTATCTCATCAAGAAAACTGGTGAGTTCATTTACCGTAATAATATTCCCCGTAGGGTTATTCGGATTGCAGATATAGATCAGCTTTGTCTTTTCGGTAATCTCCAGGACCATTTCGGCCAAATCGTATTTACCGTCTTTTAAAGGGACCGCCTTCACCTTTGCCCCCATCAGACCGGCAGTAGCGCCGTATATACCAAAAGAAGGGTGCGCCGTTATCACCTCATCGCCTTCGTTTATAAAGGTCTGTGCTATGATGGACAACAGCTCTTCCCCGCCGTTTCCTATCACAAAATTATCGGCAGATACAGATAAATGACGGGCTAAATCGTTTTTAAGGTCGATAGCCGTAGATTCCGGATACCGGTTTATATCGTTTGCCGCCTCAACAACAGCTTTAACCGCCATAGGCGAAGGCCCAAGCGGATTTTCATTCGAAGCTAATTTCTCTATACTTGTCAGACCGTATTCCCGTTTAACCTCCTCTATGGGCTTCCCGGGGACATAAGGTGAAAAATCTGAAAGCTCCCTGCGAAACGGTTCCTTGTTCATTTTTTGCCCTTCCTTATCATTCCACATCGTATAATGTCGATAATACCGTCTTGTTTTTTCCTACCTGACTGATGCTGAAATCCTTGGGATTTCCGCTTTTTATAGCCGTAGGGATCTTCAACGTTTTAGGATTGATAAATACCGTGTCAAGATAATCCCCGCCAACCGCCACCTTGCTGTACGGAGTGAAGTTCTCACCTACCACATAAGTACTGTTACCGAAGTTAAATATCTTGTCCACACGGATATCGCGCACTCCCATCTTCAAATCCGTAGGCTCAAAGGGATTAGAACCCCCAAAAGCGTAATTGGCTCCATATAACATATCGTACTGCAGTGTTTCCAAGTTGTCTAGATATTTTTCATCGTCTTTTTTTGTCTGATGATACCAGGCAAAGATACCGTTATGTACCCCCAAATGCTCTAGCACCCTTGAATACAGCTGGTATGCCGCTAAATTTTCATCGATTTTCCGTAAATCGAAATTGGCCCAAATCAGATATTCAGTCTCATATATAGACCTGTTTGCCATCCTGTCCTCAGATAAGTTCAAAACAGGCAAATGATCGCCGTAAAATACTACGACCGTTCTTTCATCAAATTCCTTTAGAGTATCTGTGAGATCGCCTATGAATTCATCCATCTCGTAAATCTGCTGCACGTAGTATTCTATAGCATTTTTTTCGTCTTCATCAAATGCCCCTGCCGTCACATGCACCGCCAGGTCTTCATCGGGTATAACCTTGTTCTCAGGATATTTTCCGTGCCCCTGAACCGAAACGGCAAATATAAAATCCCTTTCCTCGGTTGAGTTTAGGGCAGCCATTATCTCCCCGGTCAATATGCTGTCCTTAGCCCAATTTTTAGGGGTCTTCTTTACCTTGTTCATATATTCTACCGAAGTAAATGTATCAAAACCTAAATTGGCGAATATCTCATTGCGTCCGTAAAACGCGCCCCGGTGATTGTGAATCGCATGGGAAGCGTAACCGGATTTTCGCAAGACCGTATTGATGCTTTCACAGGCTTTAGTCCGGAGTATTGTCTTATAGGGATATTCCCCCGGCCCAAAGGACATTATTCTCATACCGGTCAAAATTTCAAATTCCGTGTTTGCAGTGCCGGCCCCTACCGCAGGTACCCTTAAAAAACCGGTACTGAATTTCTCTTTTAAGCTGTGAAAATTGGGAACGGGATCTGCCGAATATACAAGCTCCAGGATCAGCGTGGGATCTATAAATGATTCCAGCTGCACAAACACGATGTTAGGCTTGTTTTTCAGTTCTTCACCCGCCGTAAGAATGACCGGAATGGAAGGATTCGCCTCATCAAGCCCCATAGGTATTCCGTCCTTTAATATATCGAGAACAAGCCTTTCGGAATAATTTACGGGAACCGGAATTCCTTTATTCAACCAAGTCGAAAGAAAACAATACGGAACCCCGTAATCCTTGTATGCATAGCCTAAATTGTTGAAATATGAAGACAGCCACCGATTGTTGATTCCCGCATTGGTAAGGCTGAAAAAAGATACGGAGACGATCAAAATGAGTGTGATGTTCCACTTGTAGTGCATCTTGCCCTTCCTTTTGGGGGCGAAAAAGAAAGCGAGAACGAAAAGAGCTATGCCAAAAACAAGGCTGAATCCTGTAAGCAGCATCTGAGATACAGTCATGTAGTTTGGTAAAATCGAGATCCCGTTCTCCAGCAGCGCAAGATCCGATACGGTAAATGGTGTCATACGAAAGGATAAAATAACCCCATTTGTAATGCCAAGCGCCAGCCACAGCGAAGATATCAAAACGTACATGAATATCCTTCGCCTGACTAGCAAGGAAACAGAAAGGGTGAAAAACACTAAAAATATATTGTAAAAAAAAGCTTTGGGATTGGTCATAAGAAATTCAAACCCGCCGAAAACCTTACCTCTTCCCAGGCCTTCGATAATTAAATTCAAAAGCACTGCTATCGACAGCGATGCAAACACCGCATTGCCAAATAGCTTTTTAAATAATTCCTTCTTTTTTATATATTCCATATTATTTAACGGACCCTTCCTGTCTTTGCTGTTTTTCAAATTTATTGGCCAGCTTTGCAAATTCAACTATATTCAAAGTTTCCGCTCGTCTGTTAGGATCGATCCCCGATGCAAAAAGTATTTTATTAATTTCATCCTTACTGAAACGATCTATGGACGAGAGGCTGTTTAGCAGGGTTTTTCTTCTTTGTCCGAATCCCGCTCTCACTATCTCAAAGAAAATATTTTCATCTGCCAATTCCACCGCCTTGTTCCTGCGGATGTTTAGCCTAAGCACCGTGGAATCCACCTTTGGCGAAGGCCAAAACACTTCTTTAGATGCCAGAAGCACCCGTTCAATGGTACAATAGTATTGAACCGCTATAGACAAAGCTCCGTATTCTTTGGTCCTTGGCAAAGCAAGAATGCGGTCGGCAACTTCTTTTTGCATCATCACAGTGATGCTGTCCAAAAGATCCCAAGCGCATTCAAGAAGCATCATCAAAACCGCCGTAGTGATATAGTAGGGCAGATTCCCTAAAACCTTGATGCTGTCAAACTGCATATCGTTTTTGGCCTGTGCAGTTGCGACAATATCGCGAAGGTCGCTTTTCATGATATCCCCGTGAACAATTTGTACATTTGCATACGGCGCTAAAGTTTCAGAAAGAACAGGCATTAAATTGCGATCAATTTCCACAGCTACGACAAATGCGGCCTTTTTTGCTATCTTTGCAGTCAAAGCACCTATACCGGGTCCTATCTCTATAACCAAATCACCTTTATTAACTTCTGCCCCGTCCACGATCTTTTCAAGAATATTTCCGTCTATAAGAAAATTCTGCCCCAGGCTTTTTTGCGGCTTAAAATTATATTTACTCCTTATCCTTTGAAGGGTTTTCGGCGAATATAGCTTCTCCATGCATGTAGAATTCCTCTCTTGTTATACCGTATGAGTTTAGCCTTTGCAGAAAGGTTTTGGCATTGCCATAGCCGATTCCCAAGGAAAATCCGAGCCTGGCCCTGCGTTCCCTGGACCCGCTGCTTCCCTCAAGCCCGAAATATGCCAAATCCCTCACTGTAAATGTATCTTTTTTATCCTTTTCCTCGCATCTGGCCTTGCCAAGTGCCTGCCTTATGCTTTGCGGTGATGCGTTTTCAATTCCTATATCCTCGCCCCTTTTCGCCTCATTGCAGGTGAGATATGCGTGAAGTGCAAGCGGGTATCGCTTCTTGATGCGATTTCTTATAAGCTCTCCAGCATTATCTGGATCCGTAAAGATTATTATACCGGGTCCGCGGATTGCCCTGTCGATTCGATCCCACGTCTCCTTGCAAATTCCATAACCGCTTGTTCTGATAACCTGGGCGTTTACTGCGCTGCGGACGGCTCTTTCATCATCGCGGCCCTCCACAACTATTATTTGTTTAATCTGTTTCATTATCATCCGTTTCTTTTGTAAGCACATAAAGTACCTCGCCCGGAAATATCATCATCAGCTTTTGCCTGGCCTGCTGCTCTATATATTGATCACTGTCCACATGGGACAGGGTATCGGACAGCCTGTCCCTTTCCTTGACGAGTTCATTCAGTTTATGTTTTGCATTAGATTCAGAAAGCTTTAAGGAAATCAGGCCGAATACAGAAACTCCGATAAAGAGGGCAAGCGTCAAAAAAACGGCGCCGTAAAATGCTCTCCTTCTGAAAGCCTTAACGGATTCCCGATTCTGCCTTCTTGCATTGCGGGCCGCTTCCATGTCTATGATCAGACCGCTGTCCTGCTCCTTGCATTTCCGCTTTCTCATTACTTTTTGTCCTCAATCGCGTTCACTCATTTGTAAACGTGAAATATTATACCATACCCCCGCGCCTAGAGTAAAGCCTAAGAGCGAATGAACGCTTATAACTCCAAAGCAGCAAAAATAAAGGCTTGAAGAAACCAGAATAGCGCAAAGAAGCCAAAAAAGCATTTCCTGAACGAAAATCAGAATCCTGCCTGCCTTGTACCTATTTTGCAGAAAATTATACAATTGTCTCAACAGGGCTATCGCAATCCCGCTGAAAAACATGACTATAAAACTAAAAGCCTGCTCTGTCGTTAATGAAGTCATTTCAACATCTTCTTGAGAAATCCGCCTTCTGTCTTTTCTCTTTTTTCAGTATAAACAGCGGAATTTATAGAACCGTTTACAATGACCTTTCCTTCCCCCAGATCAAGCTTTTGTATGTGCATATCCTGCCCTTTTAGTACGAGTCCGCCCCCGTTTATCAGCAGTGTGATGCTTTCCTCATTGAAGCTGTTTACATCCTTTACATCTGTTACCGTTATCTGCTTTCGATCTTCCACGATGAGACTGTGCATGACAATTCCCCCCTGCCTATGCTTATGCAGCAAAAGAATCCATTATTCAATATTCTGCTGCCCCCTCACCTGTATCATCGGAAGAATAACGGCGGCGCTGGTGCCTTTCCCCGCCTCGCTTTTTATCGTAATTCTTCCTCCATGCTCCTTTATTATCTGCTCCGCGATCGATAAACCTAATCCGGTCCCGCCCATCTCTCTCGATCTCGCCTTATCTATCCGATAAAACCTTTCAAATATGCGGGGAATTTCCTTTTCTGACATTCCAATACCATGATCCGCCACCGAGATCACCGCATCCTTACCGTCTTTTCGCGCATCAATCCTTATAATTCCCCCTACTTGAGAATATTTTATGGCGTTGCTCAAAATATTTAAAATGACCTGCTCTATGCCGTCTTTGTCTATCATGGCGGGAAGTCTTTCGTCCTCGTTAAAAAGATATACAAGCTTTTGCTCTTTTTGTGCCGCGGTCATCTCTATCTTTGTAACAGCAGATTTCAGAACGCTTATCAAATTGGTCTCTTTTTTAAACCAGTTCTCCTGTCTGTAATCCAGCCTTGACAGCTGAAGCAGCTCCCGAACCAGTCGGCTCATACGATCTGCTTCTGCATCTACCACATTGAGAAAACCGCGAATTGTACCACAATCGTTTATATCCTGCTCTAAAAGCGTTTCGGTATAACTTTTAATTGTAGTGAGAGGGGTTTTAAGCTCATGGGAAACATTCGCTACAAAATCCCTTTGCATATTATCAAGTTTTTGCTGCTCGGTAATATCCTGAAGCAGCATTATTATTCCGATATCCTCATCATCCTCATTTTTGAATCGATCGTATCGGACAGAAAAGGTTCTACCGCCGTATTCAAAAGTATCATGCGCGCCCCCCCTGCTGCAGTTCTCCATGATCTCTTCAAAGAGCAACTTGTCACTGTACCTGCTGATTATCTGATCATATCCTTTTTGCTCTATGTCCTCTTTAGACAAAGAAAGCATTACCGAGGCCGCGGGGTTGGCCAAAATAATTCTGCGATTCATATCGATGGCTAAAAGCCCGTCCGCCATATATTTTAATATTGTTTCCAATTTACTTTTTTCATTGGATATTTCCGACAAGGTAAAATCAAGTTTTTCTCGAAGTAGATTAAACATATCCGCCAGGCGTCCGATCTCATCCTGAGATTTGGCAGAGATTTTCTGACTGAAATCGCCCCGGGACATGCTCTCCGCTTTTTCCGTCAGCTCGTTTATAGGTATTGTGATACTGCGGGCAATAAAAAAGCCCAGCGCTACGGTGATCAATAAAGCTACAAGCATAGCCCTTATAAAGATCAGCTTAGACTGGTCCTGCATCTCAAATACGCTTGAAGTATCCGCCCTAAGGCAAACAACTCCTGTAACAGTTTCCTTATCCGTCAAAGGAAAAACCATGTTTTTTACCGGTATCCCTGCAGGCAGTACATCGTCGGCCTCCGCTACTTCCCCGGACAAACCTTTTACTAAAATCCTTTGTCCAAGCAGA
>CAZHBR010000041.1:10133-10473 GCA_964530755.1 uncultured Oscillospiraceae bacterium
TTGCTTGAGGCGATTATTATGAACTCGTCATTTACCACAAACAGTTCTTCCCTTAAGCTTTCCGACCACGCCAGTATATCCGCCTGAATCTCCTCCTGATACTGATCAAGATCTTCAAACTCCTGGAGGGTAAGGATATTCTCGTTTACAATTTTAGTGAAATTATTTCTTATAGACTCCATCTGATAGGATTTTAATTCGCTCATGATGAAGACACCTGTTATGGTCATAGCTATGAATACCAGAAGAAAATAGATCAGCACAATTCTCCATCTTATGCTGTTCCATCTTTTTTTGACATTCATATATCACGGCCTCCTGAAATAATAGCCGATACCCC
>CAZHBR010000042.1:0-10241 GCA_964530755.1 uncultured Oscillospiraceae bacterium
CGGCAAAAAGCGTTTTCACTATGATAAGATATCAGAAGAGAATGAAATCGGTGTATCTACTGGTCTGGCATGGACTATAGCAGGTGGTGACACCCTTTCTATTGAAACAACCGTTGTACCCGGTACAGGGAAGCTGGTCTTAACAGGGCAGCTTGGTGAAATAATGCAGGAATCTGCAAAAGCCGGTATCAGCTATATACGGTCCAGAACCAAGGCACTGTCCATATCGGAAGATTTTTATAAGGATTGTGATATTCACATTCACATACCCGAAGGAGCAACTCCTAAGGACGGGCCCTCGGCCGGGGTTACGATGTGTACTTCTGTGATTTCCGCCCTTGCGGGGACGCCCGTGAGAAAAGATGTGGCTATGACCGGAGAAATTACCCTTCGCGGTAAGGTTCTTCCTGTGGGAGGTATACGCGAAAAGGTGCTTGCGGCTCACAGGGCGGGCATTAAAACCGTGCTGCTCCCTAAAGAAAATCGGGTAGATATCGAGGAGATACCCGCAAACGTGCGAAGAAAATTGAAACTCATTTTAGTTGAAAATATCGACCAGGTGCTGAACGAAAGTCTGGTAAAAGAATGATCGTAAAAAAGGTAGAGTTGGTTGCAGTAGCGGATAAGAAACATCAATATCCCCTGGAGGGGAAAAAAGAAATTGCCCTTGTGGGAAGATCGAATGTTGGAAAATCCTCTCTTATAAATCAATTGCTCAACCGTAAAATTGCCAGGATAAGCAGAAGTCCGGGCAAGACGAGAACCATCAATTTTTATGAGGTAAACAATGCTTTTCGCATTGTCGACTTGCCTGGCTACGGGTATGCTAAGGTTTCTAAATCCATAAGCCACAGTTGGGGGGATATGATCGAAACCTATTTGGAGAATCGCACCGATCTGGTTAAAGTAATTCAATTGGTTGATGTTCGACATCCTCCGACTGCACAGGATCTGCAAATGTATGAGTGGATGAAACATTTCCGCATGGATGGTCTTGTGGTGGCAACGAAGGCAGATAAAATACCCAAAAGCCGGCTGGCTGACCGTCTTAATTCTCTTAGAAGGGAACTTGGATTAAAGGATGATGATCTGATCATTCCAGTTTCATCGTTAAAAAAAACGGGCTTTGAAGAGCTGGCGGCGGAACTTGTGCGATTGATGGAGGGATAGCAATGCAATTTATATTCTGGCAAGTGCTTATCAGAAGAATAAAGGCGATCCCGGCTTTTCTGAGAGATAAAACCGTTCCAAAACGGAAAAAAGCCGTGGTGCTGTTTGGTATATTCTACCTTCTGATGCCCTTCGATCTTATCCCTGCCCCGATTCTGATCTTCGGTTTTGTAGATGATATTGTGCTATGGGGCTTCATAATATATTATTTTCGAAAAGAATTGGATGCTTACTGGTTAGGCGTAAAAGAAGTGAAGCCCGAGAAAAGATTTCGTGGAAAAAAGATCATAAATGGTGTAAGCTTTGAGGTGAAGGATGATAACGGCGAGGATAAGGATAAGGAGCAGCAGGGGTGAAAAACTATGTATTTGGGGAAGTGATGATAGGTAAGGAGGAACTCAAAAAGCGGGTTACCGAACTTGGGGCGGAAATTTCAAAAGATTATAAAGGCGAAAGCCTGATTGCCATATGCGTGTTAAAAGGCGCAGTAATATTCATGAGCGACTTGATACGGGAATTCAATGTCGATACGAAGATCGATTTTATGGCTGTAACCAGTTACGGTGCATCGACAAAAAGCACAGGAGTGGTCAGGATATTAAAGGATTTGGATTCGAATGTAGAGGGTGAGAATATACTTATCGTTGAAGACATTATCGATTCAGGTCTCACACTAAAATATTTGAAGGATTACTTAACTGCAAGAAACCCAAAAAGCATTCGGATTTGCACCTTGCTGGACAAGCCGGAAAGACGCGTTGCCGAAATCAGAGCGGATTATATCGGCTTCACCGTCGAAAACAAATTCATTGTCGGGTATGGGTTAGATTACAATCAAATGTATCGAAACCTTCCGTATATAAGCTATTTAGAAGAAGAGTAAAAGAATCTATGGAGGATGAGTAATATGTCTTATGTTGTGCCGGTAGGCCTTTCAAACAAACACCTGCATCTTTCTTTAAAGGATCTTGAAATCCTGTTTGGGAAAGGATATGAATTGACCCCCTTTAAGGAACTAAAGCAACCGGGTCAGTTTGCATGCGAAGAAAGGGTCGATATAGTCGGTCCAAAAGGCACGCTGAAAGGAATAAGAATTCTTGGACCGGTGCGGCCGGAAACCCAGGTGGAGTTGGCTATGACCGATGCAAGAGCTATCGGTGTTGTGGCTCCCGTAAGGGAATCGGGTAAATTGGAAGGGACACCGGGTGTTAAGCTCATAGGACCTGCGGGAGAGGTAGAGATCGATCACGGCGCAATCATTGCACTTCGCCATGTGCATCTTTCACCGGATCAAGCCAAGGAAGCGGGCGTGAAGGATAAACAAATCGTAAGTATACGCGTTGGCGGCGAAAGGGGCGTAATCTTTAATAACGTGCTGGTCCGCTCCGGTAAAGGGCATGAGGCGGAAGTCCATTTTGATACCGATGAGGGAAACGCAGCCGGGCTTTCCAACAATGAGATGGTGGAAATTATAATCTGATGGTAATACATATAGCATAAGGAGTTTATCCATTATGCTATTTTTTGGGGGGAAAATGCCGGCACTGAATCGATATATAGACCATACGGATTTAAGGGCGGAGGCAACGGAAGCCGATATAAGAAGGCTCTGTGCCCAGGCAAGGGAATACGATTTTTATGCGGTTTGCGTTAATTCGTCGTATGTGGCTCTTTGCAAAGAAGAGTTGACAGGGACTGAAGTGAAGATTGCTTCTGTTGTCGGCTTTCCTCTTGGCGCATCTCATACAGCTATAAAATCATTTGAAGCGCAAAGAGCAATATTTGAAGGGGCTCACGAAATCGATATGGTAATTCATATCGGAGCTTTAAAAGAAGGCCGTAAGGATTATGTTCTTTCGGATATCAAAGCAGTTGCGGATGCTGCCCACAAAAATAGCGCCTTGGTCAAGGTCATATTGGAAACATGTTTACTAACAGATAGTGAAATAGCAACCGCCTGTCAGCTTTCCCACCGGGCGGGGGCAGATTTTGTTAAAACCTCTACCGGGTTTTCAAAAAAGGGAGCCGATGAAAGCATTGTACGGTTTATGAAGGAAACGGTTAAAGGCGGGATTAAAATTAAGGCATCAGGAGGAATAAGGGATAAGGACACTGCACTGGCGATGATAAGCGCAGGAGCAGATCGCATAGGCACTTCCTCATCGGTAGGTATAATGCAAAGCTTTATTTACTGAGCGCCAGGTTGAACTTCGTCTTTTCAAGATAGCTTTTTACAGTGTTATATATTAACAGGTGTCCGGCTTCATTTGGATGGATGCCGTCAAGACAGTAGAGGCTGTGGCAGTCCCTTCGTTCTAAAAAAGCTTCCCGTATGTTGATCAGAGGGACGTTTTTTGTTCCGGCTAACTCGATTATGGCTAGATTGTATCGTTCATGCCAGCGGTATATATGCTCCACGTCCCCTAACCATTTAAGGATATTGTCTTTGTTCAATCCCCTAGATACCCATGAAAAATATCTTTGAGCATTTAATGGGGGTAAAGACAGGATAACGGGAAGACATCCCTCATTTTTAAGGCGATCTATGATGCCGGCGTACATTCGTTTAAAATCGGTAATCGGCGTATTGGCCTGATGGTAATCATCGGGCTTCTCAGATATTGAACCCCAGTTGTAATCGCAATCGTTGCCTCCAAACTCCAGCGCAGTTATTCGATAACTCCGGAGCTTTTCAGCAGCTTTCTCTATTTGTCTGCAGCCTTTTGCAATAGTACAGCCGAATTTTGAATAATTATCAATGTGCCACCCCGTGTTTTTAGCAAAGAGGTAAGCAAAACTGTTTTTTATCACGGTATATCTGCCTTTTTGTTCGTTAAATATAATTCCCTTCATGATGGAATCTCCAAAGGCACCGATAGAATTGCGCATATCACCTTACCTTGTCAAATATTGCCACTGCATAATCTAATAATCATTATTCTATCAGCTAATAACGGCCATGTCAATTACAAAAAGGCATTTGCATGATGCTGTCACGCATGGTACAGTACCGTATAAAGAAGGGAGATCTGTAGGATGGATAAACTAATAGAATTAAAAGAGAAGCTTTCAACGCGGAGGCCTGCTTTATGGTCCAAGCTTCCTGATTTACCCCTTTATAAAGATCAGGTGGTAACGTACATGAAAAGGCAAACCATTGATTCTTCAGGGGATGAAAGGGTTACCTCTGCGATGATAAGCAATTACGTTAAGGATAAATTGCTGCCTAAGCCAGTCGGAAAAAGATATGTACGGGAACATCTTGCCGGTCTGACTGAGATATGTTTACTTAAACAGATATTGGCCGTAAAGGACGCAGGTCTGCTGCTGTCTTTAAAAAATGAAAAGCACGGACCGAAGGAATTTTATGATAAATTCGTCGGAATGCTTGATGGGACGCTAAACGATGTCGCTGAAGGGATAGATACAGACTGGGAAAAGGAAACTCTGCAGGACATGGCTCTTGATTTTGCAATCAGAAGCTATTGCTGCAGGCTGGCATGCACGGAGCTCTTGGGAATAATCAGAGAAGATGAAAGCGAAGAAAAAACGAGGGCCCAAATAAAATGAGACCATCCGTGTTTGTTTTCAAAGTTAAATATTGAACAAGAAACGAATTACGTCCCCGTCTTTTACCTCATAATCCTTGCCCTCAGAGCGTATCAATCCCTTTTCTTTTGCGGTGACCAGGTTTCCGTCGAGGGCTATAAGCTTTTCAAAAGAAATTGTTTCCGCGCGGATAAATCCTTTCTCGAAATCCGTGTGTATTCTTCCAGCCGCCTCTTTGGCCCTAGTACCGCGCCGTACGGTCCAGGCCCTGATTTCAGGTGGTTCTGTTGTGATGAATGAAATCAGGTCCAGCAGGCGGTAGGAGGCCTTAATAAGTTTGTCCAAGCTGGATTCGTTTACCCCCATATCTGTTAAAAATGCCTTTCTTTCCTGTTCCTCCAATTCTGCAATTTCAGCCTCCAGGCCGGCGCAAAGCGCGATAGCCTGCGCGTCATTTCCCTTTGCATAATTTTCGACGGCATTTACATATGGATTGCCGCACGAAGATGCGATGTCGCCTTCAGAGATATTAGCCACATAAATGACGGGTTTTATCGATAGCAATCCAAGGGAAAGGACGTAATCTTTTTCTTTTTCTTCAAGTTGAAGATCCCGCAGAAGCTGTCCGGACCCCAAGGTGTCGCGGTAACGTTCCAAACGTTCCATTTCAGCTTGGAGGTTCATGTTCATCTTATGATTTTTTCGGGCTTTTTGTATGCGGCGCTCAAGTATCTCCAAATCAGACAGAATCAGTTCAGTGTTGATTGTTTCGATATCGAAAACGGGATCAATCCTCTCGTTTACATGAACCAGATTGGGATCATCAAAGCATCGGACAACGTGTACGATAGCCTCAACCCCTCTTATATGTCCAAGGAATTCGTTTCCAAGTCCCTCACCTTTGGACGCCCCTTTGACCAGGCCTGCAATATCATAAAATTCAATAGAAGCATAAACGGTCTTTCTTGTTTGATAAAACTTATTAAGCCGCTCAAGGCGTTCATCAGGTACGGCTACGACCCCCACATTGGGTTTAATTGTGCAGAAAGGATAGTTAGCGGCTTCCGCTCCTGCCTTTGTAATCGCGTTAAACAGAGTGCTTTTGCCTACATTTGGCAGGCCTACTATACCTAATTTCATAAAATCCCCTCGTTGCTTCAGTAGAATATTCGTTTGCGCCGACGATTTTTGCGCAGCTTTATATAGAAGATGAGAAATAGCATAAATATTATCACGCTGACAACTTGGGCCATTCGCAAAGAGCCCAGCATAAGGCTGTCGGTTCTCAGACCCTCAACAAAAAATCTTTCTATAGAGTAGAAGATTCCGTAAAGAAGAAATACCTGCCCTTCAAATTCGCGGCGGTTATCGATGAAGATTAAAATAAAAAAAATGAACAGGCACCAGATCGATTCATAGAGGAAAGTCGGATGTACCGCTTCACCATTTATTAGAATAGCCCACGGCAGGTCTGTAGGCCCTCCGTGAGCCTCCTTGTTAAAATAGTTTCCCCAGCGGCCTATGGATTGTGCCAAGGCGATTGATGGGGCCATAAGATCAAGAAGATTCATGGGCCGAATTGACCACAGAAAGCAGAAAATAATAGCCGTCGCAAGGCCGAAAAACAGGCCTCCGTGTATCGCCAGCCCTCCTAAGCGAATATTCAGTATTGCGCCGAGGTCATGCCTGAAACTCTCCCAGTGAAATATAACATAGTATAATCTTGAGCCTATCACCCCGGCGGGTAATGAAACTAGAACGAGGTCTATTACACGTTCGCTTTGAATATCATGGCGGGGAGCCCTTTTATAGGCGATAATCATTCCTATAAGCATGCCGGTCGCGATTAAGATACCGTACCATCTAACAGAAAGCCCAAACATGGAAAAAGCTATGGGATTTGGTGTAGGAAGAAGCATTTTATTTACCTCCGTGATGAACATTATACGTTATATGTTTATGAAAATCCAGCAAAATGAAAAACGATAAAGGATGCTGTAGAACGAAAACTGTTAACCGGCTTGTCTTGCCATGTGCTATAATAAATTAATACAAAAAACTGAAAGGTAATAATCATGAAGGTGACTATAACAGCCCCGCGGGGTAAAATGGGGCGGCTATTGGTAAAGGCGGCTATGAACAGGGACGGAATAGATGTAGTGGCCGGGCTTGGACCTGAGGGCAGACCTTATATCGGGCAGGACGTGGGTATTGCTGCGGGATTGGGGCGCAGGACCGACTCCCCGATGATAGATGACCTGGATGCGGCCGTATTACTTTGCGATATTATAATCGACTTTTCAACCGTGCAGTTATCGATGGATGTGCTGGATGCGGCGCTTCGTCATAAAAAAGCTCTGATTTGCGGAACCACCGGGTTTTCGGAACATCAATTTGCTAGGATAAGCGATGCGGCCGATACAATTCCAGTCCTTAAAGCGGCGAACACTTCATACGTTGTCCATGTCATGAGCGTACTGCTTAAAACAGCGGCAGCGGCACTGTTTGGAAAATCCGATATTGACATTATAGATATGCATGATCGAATAAAAAAGGATGCGCCAAGCGGAACTGCCATAGAATTGGCGCAGGCTATGTCAGAGGCCGTAAACAGGGCTTTTAAGGATTTCGTGAGCTTTCATTCCATAAGATCCGGAGATATTGCTAGCAGCCATAAGGTCATATTCGGGTGTTTGGGTGAGAGGCTTGAGATCACGCATCACGCCCGGGATTGGGAGTGCTTTGCCGAAGGCGCGATTGACGCAGCGCTTTTTATGCAGCATAAGGGTCCGGGCCTATACACTATGGTTGATGTGGTTCAAGAAGAACTTTTGATAAACGGTAAAGGAGGTAACTGATGCCGAAAGACCACCGATTTGCTGTCTTAATCGACGCAGATAATATTTCAGACAGATATATAAAATTCATTTTTGATGAGATCTCCAATGAGGGTGTTGCAACCTATAAAAGGATATATGGGGATTGGACCAAACCGGATCTGGCTCCCTGGAAGAACATACTTTTAGAATATTCCGTCACCCCGATTCAACAATATAGATATACGACAGGTAAAAATGCAACAGATGCAGCTATGATCATAGATGCCATGGATATACTGTATTCGGGAAACGTAGATGGATTTTGTTTAGTCACAAGCGACAGCGACTTTACAAGGCTTGCATCTCGGCTAAGGGAATCCGGGATGGATGTTGTAGGTATGGGTGAGAGGAAGACCCCAAAAGCCTTTGTTGTAGCCTGTAATAAATTTAAATATCTTGATATTTTGGCCAATCAGTCTAATCAGGATAAAGAGGCAAAGCAAAGGGAGGCGACCATTAGAGATCGGATCATCAAGTCAAAGGCAGAGCAGATTAAAAAGAAAGAAAAAATTGTCATATCTATCCCTGAAGGCCTTGAAGAAGCTGAAGACCAGAGTCTGAAGCCTGAAATGACTCCGCTGGAAACTATCGAGCAGGCAGTTCTGACTATAGTCAGGGAAAATTCCGACGAAGATGATTGGGTCTTTATCGGCGATATCGGCAATATGCTGCTTAAGCGCTATCCTGATTTTGATGTTCGCAATTTTGGATTTAAAAAGCTTACTCCCTTTATCCGGTCAATGAGTTTTTTCGATATCAGAACGATCCGTCACGGAAACAGCATGCTGGTTTATGTTAAAGAAAAAGAAGGAGCCGGGAAATAAAAAAGGCGAATAAATAGTTAAAGGTGGAGCTTTTGCTCCACCTTTATTTACGAGGAATTTACCAACTGCACCCGTTACAGCCTAAATATTGAAATGCGGTTCTGGAACTCCGGCATGGATCGCCGCAATATTCAGCCTTATCGCAGCTGCCTGGCCTGCAGCATAAGCATTGCTGCTTTTCGCAGGGTTCTTGCTCAATGTCTAAAATTCCTTCCAAAGCTTGGTCACACGGAATAAGAACCTCAGAACCATTAACGGAAAACAGAGTTTTTCTTACAACCTCTACATTTACTTTTGGTACAACGATAAGGTTAGTGCAGAGGGTCAACATGCAGTTTTGCATACCTTTTGGTTCTCTGCATGCGAGATCCGTTCCTTCGTGCTTTGAGCCCCCTGTATTGCAGCAGGATGTCACAAGCCTTGGATTTGACAAATCGACGCATCCGTTGAATTGAAAATTAATATCCGGGGCTACGCCGTTGATCGCGCAAGGGATAGCGAGTTCCGGTACGGCGAAGTTTGCGCAGCATCCGGGGAGCGTGCACATGGGACCGTCTGCATTTGTGAAAACCGCGCGAAAGCGGCAAGTTCTTCCGTGGCTGTTTACAAGTCCCGTCAGGGCAAAAGTGGCGCGAAATTCCCAAGGACCGGCATTTTGGATCAGAAACATACATCGGCTCGGTTCGCCCATATTGAGACAGTCTATTCTTTGTGCAGCCTCGGTTACCGATGCCGCATTGATCATATATCTGTGATTTGCAAATTCTATACTGTCGGGATTTTCTCCGCATATGGTCACTTGGGAAGCATCGATGTTCCCAGGCGGCTTTACGCCGATGAAATCTAAGGTGGCATTTGTTTTTTCAATGATAAACTCTGCCCGCTCGTCTATGATGCAGGAATCGCAGGTGCATTTGCTTCGGCGATCCTCGGTTTCAAAAAATACGCGAAAGCCGCTCATTGCGCCGATGTTAACGTTGCCAAGAAACAACGGACAGCTTTCAGCCTGATTGAATGAAAATACTTTATCCATATAAACTAGATTGGGGCGGGTTCTGCTCAATTCGGCCCCTCTTAGATCGATATTAGCTCCACAACTCTCTTTAGTTCTATCAACATCGCAAAATCCAAAAGAGCGTGAATGATAGTTTTTTTTACAGTTTGACATATATTAAAACCTCACAATGTTATTTTCTATTAATTAAGGGCAGGCAGTTGAAGTATTCGCCGCAAGCCCTTATATATCATATGTGGCGAAGATAAAGATGCTACAAATGGTACAAGGGAACCCGATGGCGGGCAGGCCCATTTTTTTATATATAATAGTTGCAAAGTGGAGCAAAGTGGAGTATAGTGGAGGTGAATTGCAAAGGAGAAAAGATGTATGTTTATCGGCGAATACCAGCATACTATCGATGCAAAAGGCAGGATAATAATTCCCTCGAAATTTCGGGAGGAATTGGGCTATAGGTTCATTATGACCAAGGGTCTTGACAACTGTCTTTTTTTATATTCCACGGAGGAATGGAAAAAATTTGAGGATAAGCTGGTCAATCTTCCGGTGACAAGCAAGGATGCAAGAGCATTTGTGCGTTATTTTTTCTCCGGAGCTGTTGAATGCGAAATCGATAAACAAGGCAGATTATCCATTCCGCCGACGCTCAGAGAGCATGCCCGCATCGATAAGGATTTGGTCACGATAGGTGTCATGACACGTGTAGAAGTCTGGAGCAGGGAGGAATGGGAACATTACGGCAGCAATAGCCTGAGCTACGATGAAATTGCCGAAAAAATGGCTGAGCTGGGGATATAGGGGGAT
>CAZHBR010000043.1:0-10205 GCA_964530755.1 uncultured Oscillospiraceae bacterium
TCATCGCATTTACGATTATCCGGACGTATTCCCTCATCCAGTATCATGCTTCTTACAAGGTCCTTTGTTATATCATGCAGCACGATGCTGACATCCTTCTCGCTTTCCGGATAAATTTCCAAAAGGTGTTCCAGCGTATCCTTTTCCACATTTTCGATATTTTCCAGGCGTTCCAGTTTGTCAAAGGTCTTAATGGCGTCCTTCATGTTATTGGCGGCATAATTCCTAACGGCCTCCTCAATTTCCTTATCTACTTCGTATAAATCGGGTTCGATTTTAGGTTTTCCCACTTCCGTTACTATTTGTTCGATAAATTCAATGATGTTTTTAATTTCTTCATGGGCAAAGAGAATTCCTTCCAGCATGGTTTCTTCAGACAGCTCGGATGCACCTGCTTCAACCATCATAATAGCATCCTTTGTACCAGATACAACAAGATGCATTTGACTGTTCTCCCTTTGATCAAGAGTCGGATTGATTATAAATCTGCCACCTGTACGCCCCACGAGGACCGATCCTGTCGGGCCTTCAAAGGGAATATCGGAGATGGACAGCGCTATTGAAGATCCTATCATTGCCACAATATCCGGAGTGCAATCCGGATCGACACACAGCACAGTAGCAATCACCTGCACATCGTTGTAATAACCTTTCGGAAATAAAGGACGTAACGGCCTGTCCATCAACCTTGCACTTAAAACCGCCTTTTCCGATGGTCTTCCCTCCCTTTTTATAAATCCCCCGGGAATCTTACCTGCGGCATACATTTTTTCTTCGAAATCACAGGATAAAGGGAAAAAATCAATATCTGCTCTCGGTTCAGTCGATGCAGTTGCCGTAACATTCACCACCGTATCTCCATAGCGTACTGTCACCGCACCGTTTGCCTGCTGTGCAACTTTGCCGACCTCTACTTGAAGTAGTCGTCCGCCTATCGCAGTGCGATAGGTTTTAAAATCTGTAAATCCCATATGTTATTCTACCTCCATTGTTTCAGTAATCGGGCCGGCTTGACAATTCAGCTTATCCCGTAAAATAGGCTGAATTCTCAAGCCTGCCCCATACCCGATTTTGTTTTAATATGCGGAATAAAGACGGGGATGACCCCGTCTTTATCTTCCCTCTATTTTCTTAATCCTAAACGTGCTATCAAGGATCTGTAACGTTCTACATCCTTATTTCGTAAATAATTTAGCATGTTTCTTCTTTTGCCTACCATCTTAAGAAGGCCTCTTCTTGAGTGATGATCCTTTTTATGAACTTTCAGATGCTCATTCAGATCGTTTATCCGATAGGTTAATAACGCGATTTGAACCTCGGGGGAGCCGGTATCCCCTTCATGTATCATATACTCTTTCATGATTTCAACTTTTTTTTCCATACTGATCATAGCTTTTCTCCTTTTACTGTTCGCCTACCGCCGAGTGCCCCATCGGAGAACTGAAGGACCAAGCCGTAGGTATTCATTGACGGTTAATAATACCATGATAGGCCGCCGCTGTCAAGCAATCCCTATGGATCTGCTTTGACAGTGCTTCAAAGCTGTCAAACTTAATTTCCTCCCTTATGCGTTCAAGAAATTCCACTTTTATTTGCCTGTCATATATATCCTTATTGAAGTCAAATATATGGGTCTCCATATTTTTAACCTGATCTGTTTGCTTTACTGTGGGTTTTACTCCCACATTTGTGACGCTTGGATATTTTATTCCGTTATAATTGCATAAAGTAATATACACGCCGTTTGCCGGGGTCACCATTTCCTCATCTATCGTTATATTTGAAGTCGGAAATCCTATATTCCTTCCCATCTTGTTACCGTGTATAACGGTGCCCCGGGTACTGTAATAGCGACCCATAAGGGCTAGGCATTTGTCCACATTTCCGTTGCTTATATGTTCGCGGATCAAGGTGCTGCTTACGATTTCCCCCCTTACCATATACGGTTCCAACACGTGTATGCCAAAGCCTTTTTCAAGGCCTTCATCCATCAGGATCTTAGGTGATCCCTGTCCCCTGTAGCCGAAGCGATAATTGAATCCGCAGTATGCTTCCTTCATATTGATTGTGTTAATCAACACTCTGTTTATAAAATCGACGGCTTCCATGGTCTGAATTTCACAGTTAAAATCTATCGAGACAATATATTCAACGCCAAGATCATATAAAATTTTGATTTTATCGTCAAAATACAGGATGTTTTTTACTACATTTTTACCGGTCAGCACGTTCTTCGGATGATTATTAAATGTAAAAACAGCGCTTTTCAGGTTAGCAGAAATTGCCGTATTGACCGTTCTTCGGATCAGTTCCTGGTGTCCCTTGTGAACGCCGTCAAAGTTGCCAAGAGCAACTACTGTTCCTTCCATATTTTGAATTTGATCCAAGGATGTAAAAAGTTTCATCTATTGTCAACCCTATCTGCAGAATACCTTATCCGAAGCAAAGATACCCTCATCTTGATTGTATAGCATCATGCCTAAAAATTCATCGTCACAATATGCCCTGTAGGCGCGTTCCAGCCCGCCCCTTATTTTTATATGAGATGTCTCTTCATTAAACGACGGTCTTTTCACGACCCTGATCTCCTTCGGCCGCAAATATCCACCGTTACAAAACCATTGTCTCCTTGCTTTTGGAACATCAATCCGTCCTAAATGCTGCAAAGGATAATCAGCAGGCAGCAAATAGCGCTTCCAGTCCAGGTTCAGATCCTCAATCGTTACCGCATCCTGAAGAAGAAAGGATCCCGAACCTTTTCTTAAAAGAAAACTCATCGATGCTCCGCAGCCTAAAATTTCACCTGCCTCATGACAAATGCTTCTGATATATGTTCCTTTTGAGCAGACCACATCGAAGAGGATTCTGCCAGAAGAAGGGCTGCAGCCGACAAGGCGCATATCGTATATAATCACAGGACGCTTCTTTACTTCTACCTTTTGATTCTTTCTTGCATATTCATATAAATGCTTTCCTTTGATTCTTACAGAAGAATACATTGGGGGCATCTGATAGATTTCACCCAAAAAACTTGACAACACTTCCTCAACATCTTCAACTGTAACACCACGAATGCAATCAGTTTTACATTCGGTAATCTTTCCCCAGATATCCCAGGTATCCGTTGCGATTCCAAGCTGCATTTCGCAACGATATTCTTTTTTATCCAGATCCAGGTAATCAATAATTCTGGTGGCCCTTCCTATGCACAGCGGCAGCACGCCTGCCGCCATAGGATCTAAGGTTCCCGCATGACCTATCTTCCTTTGGCCGGTCAGCCTTCTTAAAAAATACACCCCGTCAGAGGATGTCATGCCGGCCGGTTTAAGCATATTGATAATTCCCTTCAACACATCACCGCCTGAGGCCTGACAGATGGGCCGTTGCAGCGCCGACAAGAATTTTCTTGGCCTCCTCCAGGCTTCCTGAAATGCTGCAGCCGGCAGCCTTTCTGTGTCCACCGCCTCCCAGTTCTTTAGCGATCATAGATACATCTGCCTCTGTTTTAGCTCGCATGCCAACTTTTATCGCGTCCTCCTCTTCCTTCAAGAGTATAGCTATTTCAACACCGCTGATATCCCTTATCTGTTCCACAATGCCGTCAGTTTCACTCATCGCGGCTCCGGCAGTTTTTAACATTTCCCGGCTTACATAGGCGATGCAACCTCTGCCTTCACAGAAAAAATCAAGCGTTTCATAAGCCCTTCCCATTATTTTAATCTTTTCAGGCTTTTGGTTCTGATAAATCTCCAGGATAACCTTGTTGTGATCCATTCCGGCATCAAAAAGTGAGGCGGTTATTCTGTGGCTCTCTGCCGTCGTATTTGAATATTGATAATTGCCTGTATCGGTGGCTATGGCAGCATAAAGCGCCTTTGCAACAGCGGCATCTATTATAATTTTCATGCTTTCGCACAGCCTGAAAATTATCTCCCCGACGGCTGCGGCATCTTCGTCAACGTAATTGTATTCGGCAAAAGGAGAAAAGGTGATATGATGGTCAATGCATATGGTGCTTTCACCGTCAAAAAAAAGTTTTTTACGATTTCCCAATCTGTCTGCATCGCTGCAATCCAAAGCTATGGAGATATATCTTTTTTCCTTTATATCCTCAATACGGATGCAGAGGCCTTCATCTAAAAAGGCAATGTTCGGAGGAATATCCTCCTCGATAAGTATGCTTGCTTTTTTTCCTGTTTTCTGAATGATCCTGCACAAAGCGACTGAAGACCCTAAAGCATCCCCGTCAATATGAATATGGGGGAATAACAGAAAGCTTTTACCTTCAAGAATAATGTCGCCGATTTCCTTCAGACCGGAATTACTCTTCTTCATCTTCTTTTTCTGTACCTATCCCAAGATCGGCAATCACTTTAGATATGTGCATTCCATATTCCATGGAAGTATCCATCATAAATGCAAGATCCGGCGCATGTCTGAGCTTTATTTGTTTCGCAATTTCTTTTCTTATCAGCCCTTTAGCTCCTCGAAAAGCCTCCATAACCTCTTCTTTTCTCGCTTTAGCGGCAGCCTCTTCTTCTTCCTCACAAAGTACGCTGATATATACAGTAGCAAAGCTATTATCCTGCGTAACGTTTACAGAAGATACACTCACTATACCGGAGAGCCTGGGGTCCTTTAATTCAAAAAGCAAAAGATTGCTGATTATCCGGCGTATTTCCTCCCCCAGACGGAATGACCGGTAACTTTTACCCATTTTATTTCCTCACGATTTCTTCCATTTTGTAGGCTTCGACGATATCCCCTTCTTTTATGTCGTTGAAATTCTCGATACCGATGCCGCACTCGTATCCTTGTGCAACTTCTCTTACATCATCCTTATACCTTTTTAACGACGATACTTTACCTTCGAAAACGACTATGCCGTCGCGCAGGAGCCTGGCATCTGAATTCCTCAGCACCTTACCCTCTTGTACATACGCCCCGCCGACCATTCCGGCCCCGGGAACCTTAAATATATTACGTATCTCGGCTTTTCCAAGTATTATTTCCTTATATACAGGATCAAGCAAACCTTTTAACGCTGCCTCAATATCGTCAATTATTTCATAGATTATCCTGTAGGAACGTATTTCCACTTTCTCCCGTTCAGCCAATGCGGAAATGTTGGTGCTCGGCCTCACGTTAAAACCTATTATGATAGCGTTGGATGTTCCCGCCAGCATGATGTCCGATTCTGTCACCGTGCCAACACCTGTATGAATAATGCGCACCTTCACATTCTCTGTCTGCAATTTTTCCAATGATTGTGTCAGCGCTCCAACTGAACCCTGTACATCGGCTTTTATGATCAGATTAAGCTCCTTGACCTCGCCCTCTTTAATCTGGCTGAAAAGCTGTTCAAGCGTTACGCTGGCATTCCTTGCCATTATCTCCTCGCGAAGCTTCAATTTTCTTTGTTCCGCTATTTCCCGTGCAGTCCGATCTTCTTTAACAGCATGAAACTCATCGCCTGCCTCAGGGACCTCTGTAAGTCCGGTAATTTCAACGGCGGTAGCGGGCCCGGCCTTTTTGATGCTGTCCCCTTTATAATTCGTCATAGCTCTAACCCGTCCGTGACAGGTGCCGGCAACGACCGGATCGCCGCTTTGCAGTGTTCCATTTAGAACAAGCAGCGTGGCCACGGGACCCTTTGCCTTGTCAAGCCTGGCTTCAATAACTGTACCGGCTGCAAGCCTGTCAGGATTGGCCTTAAGCTCCAGGACCTCCGCCTGCAGCAGGATCATCTCCAGCAGATTGGGGATGCCCTCGCCTGTTTTTGCCGAGACGGGCACACAAATGGTTTCACCGCCCCATTCTTCGACAAGTATATCATGCTCGGTCAGATCCTGCATAACACGCTGTGGATCTGCATCCGGCTTATCCATCTTATTTATAGCTACAATGACCGGTATCCCCGCCGCCTTTGCATGGCTTATGGATTCAACCGTCTGCGGTTTAACGCTGTCATCGGCCGCTACGACCAACACCGCTATATCTGTTACATGAGCACCCCTTGCACGCATAGTAGTAAAAGCCTCATGGCCCGGCGTATCGAGGAAAACGATCTTTTTACCCTTGCTTACAGCCTCCGATGCTCCGATATGCTGTGTTATACCTCCTGATTCAGTCGTAGTGACACTGGTTTTCCGTATGGCATCAAGAAGTGAGGTCTTGCCGTGATCCACATGGCCCATTACAGTGATAACGGGGGATCTGGGAGTGAGGTCTTCCTCGCTATCCTCAAACAGCTCAAGGCCCTTTTCAACGATCTCTTCCTCAATTTTATCAACTACTATTGGAATACTTAATTCATCGCCAAGCAGGATTACCATATCTTCATCCAGATTTTGGTTGATATTAGCCATAATTCCAAGTTTCATAAGGGCCATTATCACATCGGATGAGCTCTTATCTATCTGCTCTGATAAACCCTTTACGGTTATCGGCACATTGACAATCTTCGTTCCGGGCTCAAGCTCTTCCAAATTTATCTCCTTATCCTGTTCCTTGGGTTTCTGCGATCTTTGTTTATGCGGTTTTCTGACAGGCGGTTTTTCCATGAAAGGTAATCCCGGTCTGCTCTTCTTGGCCTCGTGTCTTGGAGCAACCTTATCAGGCCTCCCCTTACTCTCGGGCTTCTTTTTGCCGACATCCTGAGGCTTTGGCGCATCCGGCTTTGTGCGCAAAGGTGCAGGCTCTTTTTTTGCTTCTTTCTTAAATTCATCCCTTTTGGGCCTGTCGTCTTTTTTTCGCACGGTCGGTTTGGCTTTAGATTCTGTCTGTTTTGAACCTTTATGCCTTGCCGGTTCCTTGGCCTCGGCTCTGCTTTTTTGTTTTTCAGTCCTAGGTTCCGTTTTTTTCTTGGGAGGATCTTGTTTTACAGCTTCCATTATTACCTTCTCCGGCTTCACAGGCTCTTTTTCCCCAACCTGCCTTGCCTGCTCAGACTTTATTGTTATATCCTCTTTGGGCATATCTACAGTTTCCTGAATTTCTTTATGTGCATCCTTCTCTATCAATTCTTCCCTTACAGGTTGTTTTGATTCGGATTTTGGTAAAGGGACACCCATAGGAGGGGTAACCGCGGCCCTGGGAAGCGGAATCCCCGGCGGCGGCGAAACAGCGGCAGTCCGTGCCACAGGCGCCCCTTTTGAAGGAGATTCAACCTTTTGTGCACTTTGTCTTGGCTCGTGGCGATCCTTCCGTTCTGCCTTTTTTTTCATGCTCATCACCGCTGCTGCTGCCGGCTTTACAGAGATTTTCACTTCTTTTTCTTTAGATGCCGACTTTGTTTTCTTTACCGGTGCCGCTGTCACTATTTTAGTCTCCGCAGTTTTTTTACGGCTTCGGATTATAATGTTTGCAACCGCCTTTGCATCAATATCAGAAAGCACGCTGTTATGGCCTTTTGCTTCAATTCCCATACCTTTGATTCTTTCAAGCAGCTCCTTGCTTTCCATATCCAATTCCCTGGCTAATTCAAATACCTTTTTAGACATGCATATACCTCCCAATGCTATTCAGCCTACCTGTCCGTCCCTTCAGTCTCGTTCAGAATTGCCAACGCCAGATGCTCGTTGGTAATACCGAAAATCCCTTTATCGATTTCGCCGGTAATTTGAGACAGTGCCTGCTTCCTTCCAAAGACACAAACCGGTATCTTTCGAGCGTATGCAATATTGCTCATTTTTTTAAAAGAACTTCGTCCCAGATCTTCAGCCAATACTAAAAGTCGAATTCTGTTTTTTACCATCCCATTCAGACAAGAACAATAGCCCGTAACTAAGCTATTTGATTTCTTTGCAAGCCCCAGATAACCGACCCTCTTTTGCTGCATAATCTGCCAGTTCCTTCCCTAATCTTTCGATTTGTACTTCATCTATATCAATATTAAGGCCTCTTGATATTGCACGCTTTTTCTTTGCCGACAAAAAACAGCTCATGTCAGGGCACAGATACAATCCTCTCCCCTTGGCTTTTCCCGTAGCGTCTATCTCAATCTGTCCGTTTTCAGAAACACGAACACGAACCAATTCATTTTTTGGCCTGGATTCCATGCATCCCACACAGCGGCGCATGGGGGTTTTTCTCCGTTTAGTTTTCATCTGCTGCTTCTTCCTTTGATGTTTCCTCTATAACGAAATCGACCAACTGGGCAATCTCCTCTTCGGAGTCGGTGTTTTCATCGGGATTGTATTGGGAATGGCTTTTGATATCTATCTTCCATCCGCAAAGTTTGGCCGCCAAACGCACATTCTGCCCTTCTTTTCCTATTGCCAAAGATAAAAGGTAATCCGGTACAATAACCGTAGCCGATCGTCCCTCCTCATCTATAATCACCTGCTCCGCCTTAGCAGGCGACAAAGCGTTGCTTATAAAATCCTTTGGGTCCTCGCTCCAGTTGATTATATCGATCTTTTCATCAAAGAGTTCATCCACAACGGCTTGAACCCTGTTTCCTCTTGAACCTACACACGCCCCCACCGCATCCACATTTTCGTCGTCCGAATATACGGCCAGCTTCGTTCTGGAACCGGCCTCCCGGGCAATGCTTTTAATTTCGACGATACCGTCTTGAATTTCCGGCACCTCAAGCTCAAAAAGCCGTTTAATCAAGCCCGGATGCGATCTTGACAAGTACACCTGGGGCCCTTTTGTGGTTTTTTTAACGTCCATAATATATACTTTAAGGCGGTTGTTAACAATATATTTTTCACCCCTGACCTGCTCAGTAACAGCCAAAATGCCTTCGGTTCTTCCGATGTTAACAAAAACCGTTTCGTTGCTCAGTCTGTGTATTATACCGGTTGCAACTTCGCTTTGCCTGTTTATGAAATCGTCATATATGATGCCTCTTTCCGCTTCACGAATGCGCTGCACCACTACCTGCTTTGCGGTTTGAGCCGCAATCCTTCCAAAATCCTTCGGGGTCACCTGATATTCGATAACATCTCCCAGTTCGTATTCCGGATCAATGCTTTTTGCTTCCTCTAAAGAAACTTCTATTAACGGGTCAAAAACTTCTTCAACCACATCTTTTCTCATCAGTACATCTATATCGCCCGCATCCTTATCGATACTTACTCGGACGTTTTGCGATGTTCCATAATTCTTTTTATATGCAGACACCAACGCAGATTCGATGGCCTCTATAAGAAGATCCTTTGAAATCTCCTTTTCTTTTTCCAATTCGTCAATCGCCAGGATAAACTCCTTGTTCATTTTCAGCCGATCCTCCTTAAAACACAACGGTCAATCTAATAAGAGATATATTATTGCGGGGGATGGAAAGCATTTTACCGCATACCTTTTCTATTTCAAGAATATCATTATCGAATCCCAACAGACGGCCGGTAAACACTTTTTCCCCATTGATGCTTTTATACAGGCGCACATCTACGAGATTTCCCGTATACCTTATAAAATCCTCATCTTTTAAAAGGGGCCTGTCAAGACCGGGAGAAGATACTTCTAGATAATAGTTTTGTTTTACAGGATCAATCTCATCTAATCTCCCGCTTATAAAGCGACTTGCTTTTTCACAGTCTTCCATCGTCACATTAGTCGGCCACCTTTCACCCTTCACAGGTGCTTTTTCAATAAAAATTCGAAGAAACCAGTCTTTGCCCTCTTTTACATACTCAATGTGATAAAGAACATATCCTTCGCGTTTTAAAAACGGCTCCATTTCAGCCCGAACTAATTTGATGATTTTATTTTGACTCATTTTTATCCCTTTTGAAACCTGTGATTTTATGTAATTATTTTTTTGCAGTATTCTTCTTGCATGGCATGGTAAAAATCAAAGAGTGGGAATGCCCACTCTTTGAAATGCCTACGCCTTAGAACATGCTACTATGTAAAATATATTAACATGCGGCAAAATTAAAAGCAAGCAAAATCACCAAAATGCCTTTGGGAAAATGCGATATTCCGCCACGCTGAAAATCTGCTCTGCTTCCATGAAACAAGCTCAGCATAAGCCGAAAAACCCTTGACAGGGTGATATCGAAATGGTAACATATTTGTTGCGACATATGTTTCATGGCGGTGTAGCTTAGCTGGTCAGAGCGTCCGGTTCATACCCGGAAGGTCGGTGGTTCGACTCCACTCGCCGCTACCATGGTCCGGTAGTTCAGTTGGTTAGAATGCCAGCCTGTCACGCTGGAGGTCGTCGGTTCGAGCCCGATCCGGATCGCCAT